>NZ_JBJXIB010000025.1:0-49390 GCF_046115965.1 Janthinobacterium sp. CG_23.3
TACGCAAGCAAGGCCATGGCATGCTTGAGGTTCTGCTCCGGGCCTTCAACGGTAATCCTATCCCGCTTGCCGCATAGCGGCTGAACAGTCACGTTTCATCGACTATTCAATGGAGGAAATCCACTATACCGGTATTGATCTAGATCAAGGTATGGCCCGATCGGTCGGCAACAATGTCCGTCCGTTTGCCGCGTTGGCGCGACCTCGTGACGCAACAGTTGGCGCATCACCTGGTCGGCGTAGTCGTTCGGGAAGCAGCCGGCAAAGCCGATCAGGTGTACCGGCTGGCCTGGGAAGGCGTTGACGATAGGCCGCCCCGGATAAACGTGGCCCGAGCTGGGCGGGTCGGCGCCGAAGATGGCGCGCGCCACCTCGGTGCGCCCGGCCCCCATCGGACCGGCAAAGCCGAGGATTTCGCCTTGCTTGGGCGTGACATCAAGCGGGCCGAAGACGCCGGCGCGGGCTAGGCCGGCGGCGCGCAACAGGGTCGTGTCGGTGGCAATGGGATCACGTTCGGGGAATTTTTCCTCCAACGCGCGCCCGACCATTTTCAATACGATGTCGTCGATGGCGATATCGCGGAAAGCGTCGGTGCCGACGTATTTTCCGTCGCGCATTACCGTCACCCGACGAGTCAACAACGTTCAGTTGTGCGCCGCCGCATGGGCAGCGAAGCTCAGTGCGACTGGAGGCGCGCGACGATCAGGTCCCACTGGGCCGGGGTGACGGGGGTGATCGACAGGCGGCTGCCTTTTTTGAGCAGCAGCATATCTTCCAGTTCCGGGATGTGGCGCAGCTCGGCCAACGGCAGCAGGCGCGTCTTGCGCGTGCCGCGCACGTCCACGCTGATCCAGCGCGGCTGCTCCGGCGTCGCCTTCGGGTCGAAATATTTGCCGCCGGCCTCGAACTGGCTGGCGTCGGGGTAGGCCACGCTGGCCACCTCGGCCAGACCGGCGATGCCTGGCTGCGGGCAGCTGGAGTGGTAGAACAGCACGCCGTCGCCGAGCTGCATGCCGTCGCGCATGAAGTTGCGGGCCTGGTAGTTGCGCACGCCAAACCATGGCACGGTGTGCGCCGGCGCCGCCATCACGTCGTCGATGCTGACTTCGTCGGGCTCGGATTTCATCAACCAATATTGCATGCGGGTGGACTCCTGGGTGGAAGATTGTGCGCGGTCGGCTTGGTTTGACTGTAAGCCGGCGGCGAGCACCAACATACGCGGACGTAAAAAAGCGGCTGCGCATCGGGTGATGAAGCAACCGCTCTGAATGAGGAACCCCGCATGTGCCGTTATGCCGGCATCCCGAACCAAACGGTTCAAGGTGGTCACAGTTAGTTCAATTTCGGGTTCGTCGGACTAGCGACGCTCACTCCCATCAAACAAAATTCCGCAACCGGTGCACATAAATGGTTCAAGGAATATATGGCAATCGCGAACACTGCAGGGTAGTGCCGAAGTTTACTCTTATGCCCACGCATGTCAAACGTATTTCGTTGATTAAAACAGATTTTCCTGCGGCGTCAGGGCGTCGTCGAGCACCGCGTGCATGGCACCCAGTTTTTCCTTGACTTCCAAAATGCTGAACTCGGACAGTGGCCCCTGCGGCGATTTGGAGGACAGGAACTCCGCCGCCACGCCCAAGGCGGCCAGCACCGCGATGCGGTCGTTGCCCTTGATTTTACCGGCGTCGCGGATCGCCGTCATTTTGCCGTCGAGGAATTTGGCCGCTTCGCGCAATGCCCTTTCCTCGCCTTCCTTGCACACCATGCGGTAGGGCTGTCCCATGATCGTGACGTCCAAATGGGTCATCAAGCGTCCTTCTCTTCAGCGGCTTCGGCCAGTCCGGCCTGGACCAGTTCGGGAATTTTTTCAAGCAGGGACTCGACCCGCAGATGCGCCTCGCTGATGCGCTGCAGATACACCGCGTTTTCGGCGCCCAGCGCCGCGTTAGCCAGGCGCAACTCGGCGTTCTCGCGGCGCAGCGCGTGCGTCAGCTCGGCCAGCAAGTCGATTTTTACGGATAGGTCTTGGAATTCGGAAATCATCCCGTCACTATAGGGAACAGCTCTAAAGGCGTCAATCGAATCGCACCACTGTTACCGATATTTACAATAATACATTAAAAATTTCTTTCGTGGCAACTTTTTAGCCGCTGGCGCCCCGCCCCGCCGCGTTTTCATTGTCCTTTGCCGCCCGCCCGCCCGCCGACGACGCGGCGCGGCGCCTGCCGGCGGGCATCCCTGTCGCGCCGGTCTATACCGCCTTCCCGGCACGCTACGCCCGGGCGGCGCGTTTGCGTTGGCGCAACGGCTGTGCATTTGCGGCCCGAAAAACCGTCTATCGATATGAAATAAATGTGTGCACCCTTGAAATACCCCCATACCGTCCCTATAATTGGCACTCGTTAGTAGAGAGTGCTAACAACTCTTTCTCGCCGCGGCAAGCTTGCTTGTTACGGTAATCGACTGAAGACGGGCATGGCCACAGGCCGGTCTCGTAATCATTTAGCAACATCTATCCATTGAACTTAAGGAGTTTTGTATGAATCTTCGCCCTTTGAACGATCGTGTCATCGTCAAACGCCTCGACCAAGAGACCAAAACTGCGTCCGGCCTCATCATTCCCGATGCAGCTGCTGAAAAACCGGATCAAGGCGAAGTACTCGCCGTAGGCAATGGCAAGATTTTGGACGACGGCAAAGTGCGTCCTTTGGATGTCAAAGTCGGCGACCGCGTCCTGTTCGGCAAATACGCCGGCCAGACCGTCAAGGTCGACGGCGACGAACTGCTGGTGATGCGCGAAGAAGACATCATGGCGATCGTCGTCCGCTAAGCGGCTCGCATCGCTTCCGATACATTCACGAAATTCAGGAGAAACAAACATGGCAGCTAAAGAAGTAGTATTCGGCGACGCAGCGCGCGCCAAAATGGTTGAAGGCGTCAACATCCTCGCCAACGCAGTCAAAGTCACCCTGGGCCCGAAAGGCCGCAACGTCGTGCTGGAGCGCTCGTTCGGCGCCCCTACCGTCACCAAGGACGGCGTCTCGGTTGCCAAAGAGATCGAACTGAAAGACAAGCTCATGAACATGGGCGCGCAAATGGTCAAGGAAGTTGCTTCCCGCACCAGCGACAACGCCGGCGACGGCACCACCACCGCCACCGTTCTGGCCCAGGCAATCGTGCGCGAAGGCATGAAATTCGTCGCCGCCGGCATGAACCCGATGGACCTGAAGCGCGGTATCGACAAAGCTGTTGCGGCGACCGTCGAAGAGCTGGCCAAGATCTCCCGTCCTTGCACCACCACCAAAGAAATCGCCCAAGTCGGCGCGATCTCGGCGAACTCGGACTACTCGATCGGCGAGCGTATCGCTGAAGCGATGGAAAAAGTCGGCAAGGAAGGCGTTATCACCGTTGAAGACGGCAAATCCCTGAACGACGAGCTGGATATCGTTGAAGGTATGCAATTCGACCGCGGCTACCTGTCGCCTTACTTCATCAACAACCAAGAGAAGCAAGTTGCCATCCTGGACAATCCATTCGTCCTGCTGTGCGACAAGAAAATCTCGAACATCCGCGATCTGCTGCCGGTACTGGAACAAGTCGCTAAAGCCGGCCGTCCACTGCTGATCATCGCCGAAGACATCGAAGGCGAAGCGCTGGCCACCCTGGTTGTGAACAACATCCGCGGCATCCTGAAAACCTGCGCAGTAAAAGCACCAGGCTTCGGCGACCGCCGCAAAGCCATGCTGGAAGACATCGCTGTCCTGACCGGCGGCCAAGTCATCGCTGAAGAAGTCGGCCTGACGCTGGAAAAAATCACCCTGGCCGAACTGGGCCAAGCCAAGCGTATCGAAGTCGGCAAGGAAAACACCATCGTCATCGACGGCGCCGGCGAAGCTGGTTCGATCGAAGCGCGCGTCAAGCAAGTGCGCGTGCAGATCGAAGAAGCGACCTCGGACTACGACCGTGAAAAACTGCAAGAACGCGTGGCCAAACTGGCCGGCGGCGTTGCCGTGATCAAGGTTGGCGCAGCCACCGAAGTCGAAATGAAAGAAAAGAAAGCCCGCGTTGAAGATGCACTGCACGCCACCCGCGCCGCCGTGGAAGAAGGTATCGTTCCTGGCGGCGGCGTTGCCCTGCTGCGCGCGCGTGCCAACATCACCGTCAAAGGCGACAACCCGGATCAAGAAGCGGGTATCAAGATCGTTCTGCGCGCAATGGAAGAGCCACTGCGCATGATCGTTCAAAACGCCGGCGAAGAAGCTTCGGTTGTGGTTGCCGCCGTGTTGGCTGGTTCGGGTAACTACGGTTACAACGCGGCCAACGGCACCTACGGCGACATGGTTGAAATGGGCGTTCTGGACCCAGCCAAAGTGACCCGTTCGGCGCTGCAAAACGCCGCTTCGATCGCTTCGCTGATGCTGACGACCGACTGCATGGTCTGCGAAATCTCGGACGACAAAGCAGGCGGCGGCATGGGCGGCGGCATGGGCGGTATGGGCGGCATGGGCGGTATGGACGGCATGATGTAATGCCAGCCCGATGAGCGCGCCGGCGACGGCGCCTCGTCAACGCTAAAAAAGCCCGCAAGGTTCGCGCCTTGCGGGCTTTTTCTTCGTCTCGACGGTGGCGAATATGTGCTGCCTGCCGCAAAAGCAGAGGGCGCGCCGGGGCCGCTTGTTGCCGGTCGCCGGCCTTTGCTTTAGTATGGCCGCCACATCATCCAACAAGGCTAACGAGCATGCCGCAACGCCCATCTTCATCGTCGAAAACCACCGTGATTGTCGGCGTACTGGCCGGTCTGCTGGGAGCGGGTATCGGCGCCTATTATCCGCGGCGCCCGGCGCCGGCGGACGCGCCGACGCAAGCTCAGCGAGCGGCGTCCGCCCCCAAGGCAGGCGCCGTGGCCGGCCGCAGCAAGGAGCAGGCGTCGAAGGCCTTGATGGCGCTGCCGGAACTGCAAGCGTGGTCGGCCTTCATCGAGAAGAACTCGGGCGGCGCCGCCCATGGCGCGCTGATCGAGTACGACCTGACGCCGCGCCTCATCAACGGCAAGCGCTACTGGCAACTCAGCTTCGTCGAAAACAGCGCGGAAGCGGCGCACCGCTGGGAAAGCTTCCTGGTCGCCAGCGGCAGCGACGAGATCCTGGTCGAGGACCCGGCGTCCGACGAGCCGCTGAGCCTGGAACGCTGGCGCCGCGAAAAACAGCCGATGCGCCGCCGCGGCGGCGTCGCCGCGCCGCTCTAGTGTGCTAGCGTTCTAGGCCGGCTTCACCGCCCGCGGCGCCTGCGCCACGCCCTGCACCCGTCCCACCCACCACACCGTCAACAGCGTCAGCGCCGCGGCGACCCAGCCGTTGACGCCGTAGCCGCCGATGTGGCCGGCGCTGTCGGTGTGCAACGTCAAGCCGCCGACCCATGCGCCCAGGCCGCTGCCCAGTTGCTGGACCGCTGAGCCGGCGCTGAGAAAGGCGCCGCGCCGCGCCGGCTCCGGTATCGTCGTCATCAAGGCCTGCAACGGAATGTTGCGCCCCGAAATAGATACCATGAAGAAGGGGAAGAAGGCGATCAGCGCCAGCAGCGGCAGCTGCGGCAAATGGGTCATGCACAGGATAGGCAGTATCGAGAACAGCGCGACCCAGCGGTAAACCCGCGCTTTGCCGTAGCGGTCCGACCAGACGCCGATGCGGCGCGCGGTAAACAGCGTGGCGGCGCCGCCGGCGAGGTAGATCCAGGTGATGTCGGCCGGCGCGACGCCCAGGTTGCTGACGATCACCGGCGAGATGAAGGGAATGATCAGCATCGCGCCGGCCATCGACAGGCCCGACAGCAGGAAGGCGCTGAGATGGCGTGGCACTGTGAACAGCGCCAGCAGATTCGGCAGGGCCTGGGCCAGCGTCGCCGGCTTGGCGCCGCGGTGCGCGGTCAGCGCCGGCAAGACCCGCGCCGCGCCGATCCAGATCAGCACCGACAACAACACCAGCAGGTAGAACGGCGAGGCCCAGCCGAAGTGCGCCGCCAGCACCACGCCGATCGGCACGCCGGCCACCGCGGCCAGGCTGAACGAGGTCATGACGACGCCGGTCGCGGCGCCGCGCCGCTCGGCCGGAATGATGTCGCCGATGATGGCCATGATGATCGAACCGAGCACGCCGCCGGTCAGGCCGGCGAAGGCGCGCGAGAGCACCAGCACGTGGAAATTGGGTGCCATCGCGCAGGCCAGGTTCGACAGCGTGAACAGGCAGAACATCGACAACAACAATTTCTTACGGTCGAAGCGGTCGATGTAGGTTGCCGCGAACAGGCCGGACAGGCCGGCGCACCAGGCGTAGGCCGACACCGCGCCGGCGACGGCGGCCGGCGAGATCGCGAACGCCCGCATCAATTGCGGCGCCAGCGGCATCATCACCATGAAATCCATGATGACGGTAAATTGCGTCAAGGCCAGCAGCCACAACAGGGCGCGCTCGCGCCCGGGGGAAAGGGGAAGGGTCGTCATATTTTTTTGTTTGGTTGGAATTGGTTTGTTTGACATTAATCGAGTTGTTCGATGTCGGCGGCGGCGCGGCGCAAAATCGCCCGCACGCCGGCCAGCCGCGCCTCGCTCGCATGCTCCGTGCGCACCCGCGCAATCACCACCGCCTTCAATTCGTGCATCAGTTGGCGCAAGTCGTCGCCGCCCTCCGGTGGCGCCGCCATGCGCGCCAAAATGGCGTCGACGAACTGGCGGTTGTCGTCGAGGAAGGTTTGCCCTTCCGGGGTGATGCTGTGCAGCTTCTTATTACCGTCCAGCTCGGCCGAGACGTGGCCAAGGTCGAGCAACATCGACAGCAGCGGGTAGATCGCACCGGGACTGGGCGCGTAGCTGCCGCCGGCGCGTTGTTCGATTTCCTTGATGATTTCGTAGCCGTGGCGCGGTTTCTCGGCAATCAGTTGCAGCACCACGTAGCGCATCGCGCCGGCGTCGAAGCGTTTCGGGCCGCGTCCGCCGCCGTGCGGCTGGGAGTGTAGGTGCGCCTGCATGCGGTGTTGTCCGCGAAAAAAATGAAACATGTAAACCTCCATAAGATATATCGCAATAAGATATATCTTAACTGATAATTTTCATTTTTCAAGCTTTTTTGCAAGCCGTCTTGCAACGCTTCTATAATTGCCGACATGACCTCATTGACCCTCCGCCAACTCGGCCCCGACGATCTGGACGCCTACCGCGCGCTGCGGCTGGCCGGCATTCTGGAGGCGCCGGCCGCGTTTTGCACCACCCACGCGGCGGAAAGCGCGGTGCCGTTGGAGCGCATGCGCCAGCGTCTGGTGCACACGGCGTACCAGCGCATGTTCGGCGCCTTCCACGACGGACGCCTGGTCGGCTGCGCCGCGCTGTCGCGCGAGCCGATCGCGCTCATCCACGACCGCGCCAATATCTGGGGCGTGTACGTGGCGCCCGGCGCCCGCGGCGGCGGGCTGGCGCGGCAATTGATGCACGCCTGTATGGCGCACGCGGCGGCGATCGGCGAGCTGCGCACGCTGACGCTGTCTGTGCGCCGCGGCAACGACGTCGCCGAGGCGCTGTATGCCAGGCTGGGCTTCGCCGTCGTCGGCGCGTCGGACGATGGCGAGCAGCTGCGGATGGCGATGGGGCTGTCCCCCCGCGCGTGAATCCGCCCTTTCCCTGAAGAAGCGCGAAGCCCGTCCCTCGCGAACCGGCGAAAATACCGCGAATTCGCAAAAATACTGTCATTCCGGAATCGTTTTGCGGTATATATGCAGGCGATGGTACGCAAACGACGTCGACAGACGAATTTCCGTTGCCAGCAAACGCACTTCCGCTTCGTATCGCGGATAAATAAAAAACCTGGAGAACCAATGTCACAGTTGGAAACAAAAGATGGAATGGGGCCGATGCCCCGCCAAATTCCCTACATCATCGTCAACGAAATCTGCGAGCGCTTCAGCTTTTACGGCATGCGCAACGTCCTCACGCCATTCCTGATCAGCACGCTACTCATGTTCATGCCGCTGGCCGACCGCGCCGGCGAAGCCAAGCACGTGTTCCACACCTTCGTCATCGGCGTGTATTTCTTCCCGCTGCTGGGCGGCTGGCTGGCCGACCGTTATTTCGGCAAGTACAACACGGTTTTCTGGCTCAGCCTGGTCTACTGCGCCGGCCACGCCTGCCTGGCCTACTTCGAGGCCAACATCAACGGTTTCTATTTCGGCTTGTTCCTGGTGGCGCTGGGTTCGGGCGGCATCAAGCCGCTGGTGTCGTCCTTCGTCGGCGACCAGTTCGACCGCAGCAACAAGGGCAAGGCCAAGCTGGTCTACGACATGTTCTACTGGAGCATCAACTTCGGCTCCTTCGGCGCCTCGCTGCTGATCCCCATCCTGCTGCGCGACTACGGCCCGGCGCTGGCCTTCGGCGTGCCCGGCGTGCTGATGTTCATCGCCACCATGGTGTTCTGGCTCGGCAAGAAGAAATACGTCCACGTGGCGCCGGCCCAGGCCGACCCCGACTCGTTCACCAAGGTCGCCCGCACCGCCCTGTTGGCCGCCAAACCGGGCCAGGCCCGGCCCGGGCTGAGTGTGGCCCGCCTGGGCATGGCCGGCGCCATCGTCTGCCTGTGCATGACGCCGAAATGGGGCTTCGTCATCGCCGCCTGCAGCGCGCTGGTGCTGCTGCTGGCCTGCGGCGGCGTCGGCACGGCGATGCAGATCGAGCGCGCCCGCGGCGCCCACCCCGACCACGCGGTCGAGGGCGTGCGCGCGGTGCTGCGCATCCTGATCGTCTTCGCGCTGGTCACGCCATTCTTCTCGCTGTTCGACCAGAAGGCCTCGACCTGGGTGGTGCAGGCGACCGCGATGGACAAGCCGAGCTGGTTCCTGCCGGCGCAAATGCAGGCGCTCAATCCCTTGCTGGTGATGTTGCTGATTCCCTTCAACAACCTGTTGCTGTACCCGCTGGTGGCGCGCATGGGATTCAACGTCACGCCGCTGCGGCGCATGACGGCCGGCATCGGCTTTTCGGCACTGTCCTGGGTCGTCATCGGCGCGATCCAGATGAAGATGGACGGCGGCGAGCACATGTCGATCGTCTGGCAGATCCTGCCTTATATGCTGCTGACGATGGGCGAGGTATTGGTGTCGGCCACCGGCCTGGAGTTCGCCTACAGCCAGGCGCCGGCGTCGATGAAGGGCACCATCATGAGTCTGTGGTTCCTGTCGACCACGGTGGGCAACCTGTGGGTGCTGATCGTCAACGCCGGCGTCAAAAACGACGCCGTCAACGCGTATATCCAGACCACCGGCTTTAGCGTGACCGCCTTCCAGATGTTCTTCTTCGCCGCCTTCGCGGCGCTCGCCATGCTGGCGTTCGGCTGGTACGCCAAACGCTACCGCATGGTCGACAACTACCGCGGCGTCCCGGCCGCCGCCGCCCTCGCCACGGCGTAACACGCCGGCCGCGCCGCGCTAAACTTTGTTCCCCATTTACAACGTTTAGCGCGGAATTAGACTATTTTGTCTACCCAAACCCCTCCGTACTGGTCCACACTGTTCCACAGCGCAACATAACTGGTGCAACCAGATGCGCCGTTCCGACGCCGCCGCGAGGCGGCCGGGGCAACATGTATCCATTTGTACATTCCTGGAGGGAATCAATGAACACACTTGCACGCTCAACCGTATCGCTGGCGGTCCTGGCCGCCTGCGCGCTGCCGGCCCAGGCAGCCGACGGCCCCGTGGTCACCGTCAGCGGCTTCGGCACGGCGGCCCTGACCATGACCGACAACGAGCGGGCCGAATACGCCCGGCCGAACCAGGTCGCCGGCGCCAAAAAGGACCCGCGCACCGGCGTCGATTCGAATCTCGGCATCCAGGCCACGGCCAAATTCAACGACCGCCTGTCGCTGACCGGCCAGGGCCTGGTGCGCAAATACGCCACCGACCATTTCGGCGCGGAACTGGCCTGGGCCTTCGCCAAGTACAAGCTGTCGGACGACTTCAACGTGCGCGTCGGGCGCATCGGCCTGCCGGTCTATATGATCTCGGACTTCCGCAACGTCGGCTACGCCAACACGATGATACGGCCGCCGGCCGAGGTCTACCGCCAGGTCACGGCCGACTATTTCGACGGCGTCGACCTGATCTACCAGCACTCGTTCGACGACACCACCGTCACCGCGCAGTTCGGCCTGGGCCAGTCCAAGGCGCGCCAGCCGAACAACGCCCGCATCGAATACAAGCCGGTGACGGCCTTGCACGTGCTGCTGGAAAACGGCCCGTTCACCTTGCGCTTCGGCCGCGCCGACGCCACGTTCTCGGTGCGCGACAACGCCAGGCTGAACGGCCTGCTGGCCTCGCTGCGCAAATTCGGTCAGGGCGCGGTGGCCGACCAGCTCGACGTCAACGACGTGAAAGGCTCGTTCACCTCGCTCGGTTTCGGCCTCGACTACAAGAACTTCCTGGTGCAATCCGAGTACGCCGTGCGCAAGACCGAGTCGCGCGCGGTGATGGACACCAGCTCGTGGTACGCGATGTTCGGCTACCGCTACGGCACCGTCACGCCGTACTACTATTACGGCGACATCAAGCAGGACAGCGCGCGCGGCTTCCCCGGCATGCCCGCCGCCGGCCCGCTGGCGGCGCTGACCGCCGGCGCCAACTCGGTCGCCAAGGCCGCGCTGCAGTCGACCCACGCGGTTGGCCTGCGCTGGGACTTCCACAAATCGGCCGCGCTGAAGGTGCAGATCGACCGCGTCAAACCGCGCGACGGCGCCGGCGCCTTCGTCAACGCCGCGCCGGGCTTCACCGGCCCGGTCAATGTGTATGCCGCCGGCATCGACTTCGTCTTCTGAGGAAAACAGACATGAGAATCAAAATCGACACGCTGCTGGTGTTGACCGGCCTATGCCTGGGCAGCCTGCCCGTTTTCGCGACCGAAATCGCGGTGATCGTCAACCCGAAAAACCCGGCCACGCGCATGTTCAGCGAACAGGCCGGGCAGTTCTTCATCGGCAAGTCAAACCAGTTCACGCCGGTCGAGCACAACGAGGGCGCCGCGCTGCGCGCCGAGTTCCATCAAAAGGTGTTGGGCAAGGAGCCGGCGCAAGTGAAGGCGATCTGGTCCAAGCTGGTGTTTACCGGCAAGGGCCAGGCGCCCAGGGAGTACGCCTCCAGCGCCGAGGTGAGGAAGGCGGTCGCGGCCGATCCGAGCGCGATTGGCTACATTGAAAAATCGGCCGTCGACGATAGCGTGAAAGTGATTTTGTCGGTGCCGTAAGGGCGCCGGCAAGCCAACAAGGGCGTCCCGCGGGGCGCCTTTTTCATTTCTTTGCCTGTGCTTTGGCCTGACGTTCGCGGCGCGCCGACGCCGCGCGCCGGCCTCAGGTGGTCACGCTGGGACTGCTGCGGCCGGTGCTGGCGGCGATGCCGGCGACGCTGTCGGCCAGCGCGATCAAGCCCGCCAGCGCCAGCTGCGTCGGCATGTGGTGCGCCGCCGGGTCGGCTTCGTAGCGCTCCAGATACAGCCGTAGCGTGGCGCCCTCGGTGCCGGTGCCCGACAGGCGCAGCACCACGCGCGAGCCGTCCGTCATGACCAGGCGCACGCCCTGCCGGCTCGACACCGACCGGTCGACCGGGTCGGTGTAGGCGAAGTCGTCGGCCAGTGCGATCGTGTAGCCGCCCAGCGTTTGCCCGGCCAGTTGGTCCAGCTTGCCGCGCAAGCCCAGCATCAGCGCGTCGGCGGCGGCGCTGTCGACGCCCTCGTAGTCGTGGCGCGAATAGTAATGGCGCCCGAAGCGCTGCCAGTGCCGCTGCGCCAGTTGCGTCACGCTGGCGCCGCTGGCCGCCAGCAAGTTGAGCCAGAACAGCACCGCCCACAGGCCGTCCTTTTCGCGCAAATGGTCGGAACCGGTGCCGTAGCTCTCCTCGCCGCACAACGTGACCATGCCGGCGTCGAGCAGGTTGCCGAAAAATTTCCACCCGGTCGGTGTTTCGTAGCAGGGTATGCCGAGCGCGGCGGCCACCGCGTCGGCCGCGCGCGAGGTCGGCATCGAGCGGGCGATGCCCTTCAGCCCGGCGCGGTAGCCCGGCGCGACGGCGGCGTTGGCGGCCAGGATCGCCAGGCTGTCCGACGGCGTCACTTCGATGCCGCGCCCGACCACCATGTTGCGGTCGCCGTCGCCGTCGGAGGCGGCGCCGAAGTCGGGCGCGTCGGGCGCCGCCATCAGCGCGACCAGCTCGGCGGCGTTGACCGGGTTCGGGTCCGGGTGGCCGCCGCCGAAGTCTTCCAGCGGCACCGCGTTGATGACGCTGCCGGCCGGGGCGCCCAGCTCGCCCTCGAGGATCGCCCGCGCGTACGGGCCGCAAACCGCGTGCATGCCGTCGAAGCGCATCGTGAAGCCGCCGGCGAACAGCGCCCGGATGGCGTCGAAGTCGAACAGGCCGCGCATCAGCTCGGCGTAGTCGGCGACCGGGTCGATCACCTCGACCAGCATGGCCTCCAGGTGCGCCGTGCCGACGCGGTCGAGATCGACGGCGGCGCCGTCGCTGATGCGGTAGCGCTCGATGGCGGTGCTGCGCAGGTAGACCGCCTCGGTGAATTTTTCCGGCGCCGGGCCACCGTTGGCGATGTTGTATTTGATGCCGAAGTCGCCGTCCGGTCCGCCCGGGTTGTGGCTGGCCGAGAGCACGATGCCGCCCAGCGCCGCGTGCTTGCGCACCACGCAACTGAGCGCCGGCGTCGACAGGATGCCGCCGCGCCCCACCAGCACCCTGGCGTAGCCGTGCGCCGCCGCCATGCGCAGCACGGTCTGCACCGCCGCGCGGTTGTGGTAGCGGCCGTCGCCGCCCAGCACCAGCGTCTGGCCGCCGCAATCGCCCAGCGTGTCGAACACGCTTTGCACGAAGTTTTCAAGATAGCCGGCTTGCTGGAATACCCGCACTTTCTTGCGCAATCCCGAGGTGCCCGGGCGCTGGTCGGCGAACGGGCTGGTGGCGATGGTCTGGATGGTCATACTGGCTCCGCGTCAATGTCCGGTGGGGCGGCGGCGGCGGCCGCGCGCGTCAAAGCGCATCATACATATCAAAAATGACATGCGGCTTTCAATTGGCTAGGGACGACCCGTTTATACCCGCGCCGCGGCCAGCCAGGTCGATGCCCAGCCACTGTTCCCATACCACGCGGGCGCCGCGTCGCCTCGACATGTCGATGCGCGACACGCCGCCGTCGGTCAGCGTGGCCACGCGCCGGCGCATGGACGACATGGGCCTGAACAGCCTGGCCGACGTGCTGGGGCAAAGCACCGGCGCGGCGGTGCGGGAACTCGACAGCGAACGCATCAACCTCACCCCGCTCCCCTCCGACCACCCTTTGCCGGCGGCGCTGACGGCGCTGCTGGCGCCGGCGCCGCCGATGGCGCGGGCAGACGCCGACACTGGTCGATCACGCTGCCCAGCGCGCGCCAGCCGGCCACCCGCATCTCTGGGAGCGATCCGGCCGCGCCCGGCGCCGCCAGGGAAAAGCGCCGCGCGCAACCCGCGGCGGCGCGTTCTTCTACCGCCTGCATTTCGACCTGCACTACCGGCCCGCCATCTGGCCGCGCTGGATCGTCGGCTTGTGCGCCATGTTCATGCTGGTCTCCATCGCCAGTGGCGTGATCACGCACAAGCGCATCTTCAAGCGCTTGTCCACCTTCCGGCGCGCCCAGTTTGGCCTGGCTCAAGCTTACACCGAGGGCTGCAAGCTCAGGCCGGGAAATCTCTGCTGGCTCTTGACCAGGCCGTCGATGTCGGCCGGCGCCACCGCCCGGCTCAGGTAGAAACCGAAGGCCTCGTCGCACTCCATCGCCACCAGCTGGGCCAGCTGGTCGGCGGTTTCGACGCCGCCGGCGACCACCCGCATGTTCAGCGTATGCGCCATCGCCACCATGGCGCGTACCATCGCGCCATGGTCGGCGCCGCCGGCCGGGTCGGGCCGGCGCAGGTCGTCGATGAAGCATTTCTCGATCTTGACGGCGTCGGCCGGGAAGCGCCGCAGGTAGCTCAGCGAGGTGTCGCCGGTACCGAAATCGCTGATCGAGATACCCATGCCGAGCTGCTTGAACTGGCGCAGCGTGCTTTCGCAGTCCTGGTTCTTGTCGATCAGGATCGCCGCCGCGATCTCCAGCTCGATGAAGCGGCCCGGCACGCCGGCGGCGTCGAGGATGGCGCCGAAACTGTGCACGATGTCGGTCTGGTAGAACTGCCGCGCCGACAGGTTGACCGACACCGTCAGCGGCTGGCCCTGGTCGATCCAGCGCCTGGCCTGGGCCGCCGCCTCGGCCAGCACCCAGGCGCCGACCGGCAGGATCAGCGCGCGCTGCTCGAGGATCGCCAGGAAGTCGAGCGGCATCACCAGCCCCAGCTTCGGATGGCGCCAGCGCAGCAGCGCCTTGACGCCGGTGATGCGCTGCTGGCGCAGGTCCATGCGCGGCTGGTAGTACAGCACGAATTCCTGGCGCTCCAGCGCGTGGCGCAGCTCGGCGTCGAGGATGGCCTGCGAATAGCTCGGCGTGCGCAGGCCGGGCGCGTAGCGAACGCAGCTGCCCGGCGCCCGCCGCTTGGCCGCGTACATCGCGATGTCGGCCTTTTCGATCAGCTGGTGGACGTCGTCGTCGTCGTCCGGGTAAATCGCCACGCCGACGCTGGCGCGCACCGACAGGCTGTATTCGCCGATGATAAAGGGCGGCTTGACGGCGCTGGCGATTTTTTCGGCGACCCGCTCGGCGTCCTGCGGCGTGCGCATTTCCGTCAGCAGGATGATGAACTCGTCGCCGCCCTGGCGCGCCACCGTGTCGACCTTGCGCATGCACTGCTGCGCGCGCTGGGCGAACTGCACCAGCACCTGGTCGCCGACGTCGTGGCCGAGGCTGTCGTTGATGCCCTTGAAGCGGTCGATGTCGACAAACAGCACCGCCAGCATGCCGCGGTGCCGCTTGGCGTAGGCGATGCCGTGCTCGAAGCGGATCTGGAAGTGCAAGCGGTTCGGCAGCCCGGTCAGGCCGTCGTGGTGGGCGATGAATTCCAGGTGCGCCTCGGCGCGGCGGCGCGCCGAGACGTCTTGCAGCAGCATTACCGCGCCCGGCCGCGGCGCCGCCGGCGCCAGCGGCGCGCAGCTGTACTGCACGTCGATGCGCTTGCCGTCGCCGCGGCGCAGCAGCACCGCGCCGCGCGCCGCCTCCAGCTCCTCGCCGCTGCGCATGCAGTCGAGGATGTGCTGGCGCGCGTCGAGCGCCACGCCGTCCTGGTACACCGCCAGCAATTCGCCGACGGACAGGCCGGCGCCGGCGCCGAGGGCGTAACCGGTCATCGCCTCGGCACGCTGGTTGAGGTAGCGCACCGCGCCCTGCGGGTCGGTGCCGATCACCGCCGCCGGCATCGCGTGCAGCAGCGCCAGCGCGGCGTCGAGCTGGCGTTGCAGCGCCGCGCATTGCAGGCGCGCGCGCTGCCACAGCAGCGCCTGGCGCCAGTGATAGGCTAGCAGGGCCGCCAGCAACAAGCCCAGCAACAGCGGCGCGGCATTCATGCGCCGCGCCGGCGGCAAGATGGTGGCAACATGACTCCCCTTTCGTCGCGCCGGACGGCGCCGGCGGACCACGCGATGTGTGTCCGAGAGGAAATAATATAAGAATCGCGGCGGCGCCGCGGCGCTCGTTGCGCGGCGCTTGACGGGTGTCAAGCGCCCCGCAACGTTGGCCTGGAGCAGCGCGGCTCGCTTCGGCCAACATGGTCGGATTACGCCGACCTACGACGCGCTAACCGCGGCCGGCCAGCGCTTCGGCTCGCGCAGCAACTGGTACATCACGTCGGTGTCGACATCGCCTGGCTCGGCACGCCGGCAGGCCCTGGGCGGGGTGCGGACGACGGCATCGAGCTGCAACACCCTGCGCTGGTTCGACGTCCTGGGTCGTCATGTGTTTTTTACATCAAGTCCGACCTCGTGCGCGGCGCCGGGGCGCAGCCGGAAATCGACGCCAACCGGACGGCCCGGCAGGTTCAGCCTGGCGCCGGCGCGCGGCGCCTCGCTGACGACGCGGCCGCGGCGCATCACCAGCCGGCGCGCCGCGCGCAGGCGCAGCGCCTCGACCGTGTCGCCGGCGTCGAGGATCACCAGGTCGGCGTGGCAGCCCGGCTCCAGGCCATAACCGTCCAGGCCGAGGATGCGCGCCGGCGTCTGCGTCACCGCCAGGAAGCAGGCGTGCATCGCCTCCTGCCCGGTCATCTGCGCCACGTGCAGGCCCATGTGCGCCACCTCCAGCATGTCGCCCGAGCCCAGGCTGTACCACGGGTCCATCACGCAATCGTGGCCGAAGGCGACGTCGATGCCGGCGGCCATCAGCTCCGGCACCCGGGTCATGCCGCGGCGCTTTGGATAGCTGTCGTGGCGGCCCTGCAGCGTAATGTTGATCAACGGGTTGGCGATGGCGGCGACGCCGGCCTCGCGGATCAGCGGCAGCAGCTTGCTGACGTAGTAATTGTCCATCGAGTGCATCGACGTCAGGTGCGACCCGGCCACCCGGCCCTGCATGCCCAGGCGCTGGCTGTGGAAGGCCAGCGTTTCAATGTGGCGCGACAGCGGGTCGTCCGACTCGTCGCAGTGCATGTCGACCATCAGGCCGCGCTCGGCGGCGAATTCGCACAGGATGCGCACCGATTCGGCGCCGTCGGCCATGCTGCGCTCGAAGTGCGGGATGCCGCCGACGACGTCGACGCCCATCGCCACGGCGCGCTTCAGGTTCTCCAGCGCGCCCGGGCTGCGCAGCACGCCGTCCTGCGGGAAGGCCACCAGTTGCAGGTCGAGGTAGGGCGCGACCCGGCGCTTGACGTCGAGCAGCGCCTCGACCGCCAGCAGGCGCTCGTCGCAGATGTCGACGTGCGAGCGCACCGCCAGCAGGCCGCGCGCGACGGCCCAGTCGCAGTACTGCATGGCGCGTTCGATCAGCGCGTCCTGGGTCAGATGCGGCTTGAGTTCGCCCCACAGCGCGATGCCCTCGAGCAGGGTGCCGGACTGGTTGACGCGCGGCAGACCGTAGCTCAGCGTGGCGTCCATGTGGAAGTGGGCGTCGACGAAGGGCGGCGTGACCAGGTCGCCGGCGGCGTCGATCTCGCGCGCGCCGCGCGCCGCCAGGGCCGGGCCGACGGCGGCGATGCGCCCGCCGTCGATGCCGATGTCGATGTGGCGCCGGCCGTCCGGCAGGCTGGCGTTGCGTATGACCACGTCCATGTGTTACTCCTGGTGAGGGGTGAAAGTCAATACCAAGAGCGTCACCCCGGGCTCAGAGCGCGGCCCTTTGCCCTTGGTTGTAGGCCAACGCCCTATTTTTTCTTCCAATAGCCGAATTCGCTTTCGTAGCATACCGTCTCGACTTCGGCGATCTTGTCGTGCATCGCCGCCTGCGCGTCGACGATGGCTTGATTGTAGACAGATGGCCCGATTTCGCGCAAACAAAAATCCAGCAGCAGGCGCGCCTTCAGCTCGCCGACCTCCTCGTCCATGTTTTCCGCGCAGTAGCGCTGGATCGACGTCAATAAACGCTTTTCGACTTCCTGGTTCAATTTGATGGCCATGCTTTCCTTGTTTGGTTTCGGTGGTATCGTTGATGCTGCACTGCAAGAATATGAAGCGCAATCCTTTTACGGACGATAAATTTTACTGCTGAAAGCGCCCGGCGGCGGCGGAAAAATAACTTTCTTCCCGATACAATCACCGCTAGAATATTCGTATTGCGTCGCATCAAAATTGGTTTAACAACGTTGAACACCCGGCGCAACCGGGTTAGGCCCAGTGCCATTGCCGACCGGTTGCGCAGAGCGTTTTGCCAGCATTTTAATCCGCACAAGGGAGTAGCCATGTTTCCGATTCCAGAACAGTTTTCAACCACAGCAAAATCGCAACTTGAAGCACAACTGAAAATCCTCAACACGCTCACCAGCAAGGCGTTTGAAGGCGCCCAGCAAGTCATGGCCCTGAACTTCCACGCCGGCCGCAACGCGCTCGACAGCGGCACGGCCAGCGCCAGGCAACTGCTGGCGCTAAAAGACCCGCGCGAGTTGTTCGCCTTCGGCACCAGCCAGGCCCAACCCGGCATCGACAGCATGCTGGCCTACAGCCGCCAGTTGTTCGGCATCGCCGCCGGCGCACAGGCGGCGCTGCTGGACTCGGCCAAGCCGCACGCCGACACGCCGGCCTTGACCGCGACGCCAACCCCGGCGGCGGCCACCGCGCCGACACCGGCGCCGGCCCCGGCTCCCGCGCCGACACCGGCGCCGGCCCCGGCTCCCGCGCCGGCGCCGGCGTTGGCCGCCGCGCCGCGCCCCGCCGCAATGGTCGAGGCGGCGCCGGCGCCGCTGGCCAAGCCGGTCGAGGCGGCCAAACCGGTCGCCGCGCTGGTCGAGATCGAGGTGGCGCCGGCCGCCGGGGCCGAAGCAAAGCTCACTGCCAAGCCCCAGCTCAAGGCCACCCCGGCGGCCGAGGCGGTCGTCGCCGCGCTCGCCGTCAAGGCGGCGCCGCCGGCCGTCGTCGCCGCGGCAGTCGCCAAGCCGGCCGCGCCGGCCGCGGCGCAGAACGGCGGCAAGGGCGGGCGCAAGAAATAGGCCGGCGAGGCCGGCGCGACGCCAGCCGACGGCAAAAACAACGGGCTTCGGCCCGTTTTTTGCGTCTGTTGTATCCTACGCCCTGCCGCACGGCAGCGCACGCCCGCTCGGCCGCGCCGGTGCCCCACACAAGGATGAAGAACATGAGTTTATCGAGGCTAATCGCCGGCTTCGTGCGCCAGCATTGGCGCGCCTACGCCGCGGCCGCGCTGATGCTGGCCGGCGTGGCCGCGCTGACGGCCTGGATACCGCGCAAGATCGGCGCGATGATCGACGCGATGGCCGCGCAGCGCCTGGGCGGCGACGCGCTGTGGCTGGAGCTGGCCGGCCTGCTGGCCATCGGCGCGGCAATCTATTTTCTGCGGGTCGGCTGGCGCATCACCTTGTTCGCCGCCGCCTACAAGCTCGGCGTCGAGCTGCGCACCCGCTTCCACCAGCGCCTGTCGCTGCAGGGGCCGGCGTTCTACCAGCGCCAGCGCACCGGCGACCTGATGGCGCTGGCCACCAACGACATCGACGCCATTGAAATGGCGGCCGGCGAGGCGATGCTGGCCGGCTTCGACGGCACGCTGACGCTGGTGATGGTGCTGGGCGTGATGCTGCTGGGCGTGGACTGGCGCCTGGCCTGCATCGCGCTGCTGCCGTTCCCGCTGATGGGGCTTGCCTTCTGGCGCATTTCCAGCCACATCCACACCGCCTCGACCGACTCGCTGGAGCGCTTCAGCGCCCTCAACGACCACGTCCAGGAAACCCTGGCCGGGGTGCGCACGGTGCGCGCGCTCGGCCTGGAACAACGCAGCGGCGCCCAGTTCGCCGTGCTGGCCGGACGCGCCGCCGACGCCAGCCTGGCGGCGCAACGCTGGGAGGCGGCCTATGAGCCGGCCGTCGGCCTGACGCTGACGGCGGCCAGCACGCTGACGCTGGGCCTGGGCGGCTACCTGGTGTGGCAGAACCAGTTGACGATTGGCGCGCTGACCAGTTTTTCAATGTACCTGGGCCAGTTGATCTGGCCGATGTTCGCCGCCGGCTGGGTGCTGTCGCTGATCGAACGCGGCCGCGCCGCCCACGCCCGCCTGCAACCGCTGCTGGACGCGCCGCTGGCGATCGACGACGACGGCGCCGTTGCCACGCTGGCGCCGGGCGCGCTGGCGCTGCGCGCGCTCGGCTACGCCTACCCCGGCCAGCAGGGCGCGGCGCTGGCCGAGGTCTCGCTGACGCTGCGGCCGGGCCAGACGCTGGGCCTGGTCGGCCCGACCGGCAGCGGCAAGTCGACGCTGCTGCGCCTGCTGCTGCGCCAGCTCGCGCCGCAGTCCGGCAGCGTGCGCTGGGGCGAGCACGCGCTGGCCGACTACACGCTGCACACGCTGCGCACGGCCATCAGCTGGGTGCCGCAGGAGTCCTTCCTGTTCTCGGCGACGATCGCCGACAACATCGCGCTGGCGCGCCCGGGCGCCAGCCAGCGCGAGATCGAGCGCGCCGCCACGCTGGCGGCGGTGCACGAGGACATCCTGCAATTCCCCGACGGCTACCGGACCCACGTCGGCGAGCGCGGCATCACGCTGTCCGGCGGCCAGCGCCAGCGCGTCGCCATCGCCCGCGCGCTGCTGGCCGACAGCGCCCTGCTGCTACTCGACGACGCCTTGTCGGCGGTCGACACCGGCACCGAAACGCGCATCCTGCGGCATTTGGCGGAATTGCGCGCGCAACACCCGGAGCGCAGCGCGATCATCGCCAGCCACCGCCTCAGCGCGGTGGTCGGCGCCGACCTGATCGTGGTGCTGCACGGCGGACGCATCGTCGAAAGCGGCGACCATGCGTCGCTGCTGGCCACGGATGGCTGGTACGCCAGCCAGTGGCGCTATCAACAATTGGAGGCCAGCCTTGACGCCATTGAATAAATCCGCCGCCGCCGCGCCGCGCCAGAGCGCGCAGGCGTTCGCGCTGCTGCGCCGCGCCGCCGCCCCCGACCGGCGCCACCTGACGTGGGCGGTGCTGTGGCTGGTGGTCGCCGCCGCGCTGGAAGTGTCCGGCCCCATCCTCGGCAAGGCCCTGATCGACGAGCACCTGCTGCCGCGCAACCTCGACTGGCAGCGCATGGCGCTGCTGCTGGGCGGCTGCCTGCTCAGCGGCTGGATCGCCAGCGGCCTGCGCTACCTGCAACTGCTGCGCCTGTCCGGCCTGGCGATGCGCTCGGTGCAGCGCCTGCGCGAGGCGGTCTACGGCCACGTGCTGCGCCTGCCGATGGCGTTTTTCGACCGCGCCATCATCGGCCAGCTGGTCGGGCGCGTCACCAACGACACCGAGGCCGTCAAATCGCTCTACGTGCAGGTGCTGTTCGTCATGCTGGACAACTCCATCGTCCTGGTCGGCACCGCCTGCGCCATGGCCTGGCTGGACTGGCGCCTGATGCTGATCGTGCTGGCGCTGGTGCCGGCGGTCGTGGCCATCGTCTTCCTGTACCAGCGCCGCAGCGCGCCGGCCGTGACGCGCGCGCGCGCGCTGCGCAGCGACATCAACGGCCAGGTCGCCGAATCGATCGGCGGCATGAGCGTGCTGCAGGCGAACAACGCCGCGGCCCGCTTCGGCGCGCGCTTCGGCGCCACCAACTGGCAGCACTACACGGCGCGCATGCAGGAGCTGCGCGCCAACGCCTGGCTGCTGCGCCCGGCGCTCGACATGCTCAACGTGATGCTGCTGGCGGTGGTCATCTTCAGCTTCGGCCGGCGCCAGATGAACGCGCTCGAAGTCGGCGTGCTGTACGCCTTCATCAACTACATCGCCCGCGTGGTCGAGCCGCTGATCCAAATCACCATGCAGTTCAGCCAGTTGCAACAGTCGGTGGTGGCCTCGGCCCGGGTCGCCGCGCTGCTCGACGAGCCGGGCGCGCCCGAGCACGCCGCCGGCCGCGGCGCCGACGCGCCCAGCGACGCCGCCGCCGACGCCGACGCGCCGGCGGTGGCGATCCACGCGCTGTCGTTCGCCTACGACGGCCAGCGTAACGTGCTGCACCAGCTGTCGCTGGAGATCCCGCAGGGCGGCTTTGTCGGCATCGTCGGCCACACCGGCAGCGGCAAGTCGACGCTGCTGTCGCTGCTGCTGCGCTTTTATCCGGCGCGGCACGGCAGCATCGCCATCCACGGCGTGCCGCTCGACGCCATCGACAACGAGCGCTTCCGCGCCGAGGTCGGCCTGGTGCCGCAGGAACCCTTCCTGCTGGCGGCCTCGGCGCGCGACAACATCGACATGGGGCGCGGCTACAGCGACGCCGACATCGAGGCGGCGGCGCGCGCGGCGCACGCGCACGGCTTCATCATGGCGCTCGAGCACGGCTACGACAGCGCGCTCGGCGAGGGCGGCTCGCGCCTGTCGTCGGGCCAGAAGCAGTTGCTGGCGATCGCCCGCGCGCTGGCCGGGCGCCCGCGCATCCTGCTGCTCGACGAGGCCACCTCGCGCATCGACAGCCAGACCGAGCAGATCGTCCAGCAAGCCCTCAACGAGCTGCGCGGCAAGGTCACCGTGATCGCCATCGCGCACCGCCTGTCGACCATCCGCGAGGCCGACCGCATCATCGTGCTGAACCACGGCCGCATCGCCGAGGCCGGCCCGCACGAACAACTGATGCAAATCGAGGGCGGCTTGTACCAGCGCCTTTACCTGCTGCAGCAACTGGCCGCCTGAGGCGCGGCGCGGCCTGTGGCGGCGCCGCGCGGTTTTTTTTCTTTGAAGCATGAATCGATAGTAGCGGGCGCAACGCTGCGGTATAGTGATCCGTCGGCGCCGCAACCCGCCCGCCGCAGCCACAGTAGACGGGGTTCCCATGCGCAGCAAACTGTCGATCAAAAACATCTTCATCGCGATTTTCCTGCTCAGCCTGGGCCTGTCCTTCCTCAGCCTGGGCGCGCTGTTCCGGGTCTCGTTAAAGCAGGCCGAGGCGAGCCGCGCCACCGAGACGCGCTACCAATCCTACCTGCTGGCCGACGAACTGCGGCAAAGCTCGGACGACCTGACCCGCTTGGCGCGCACCTACGTCGTCTCGGCCGACCCGCAATATGAACGGCAGTACCTCGACATCCTCGACATCCGCAACGGCAAGAAGCCGCGGCCGCCGCACTACGAGCGTATCTATTGGGATTTCGTGGCCGCCGGCATGCCGGTGCCGGCCGCCACCGGCCCCGCCGTGGCGCTGGCCGACCTGATGCGCCAGGCCGGCTTCAGCGAGCAGGAGTTCGCCAAGCTGCAGCAGGCCCAGGCCAATTCCGACGGCCTGGTGAAAACCGAGGTCATCGCGATGAACGCCGTCAAGGGCTTGTTCGACGACGGTAGCGGCAAGTTCGGCAAAAGCGGCCCGCCCGACCTGGAGATGGCGCGCAAGATCATGCACGACGCCGAGTACCACCGCAACAAGGCCAAGATCATGCAGCCGGTAGACGAGTTCCTGGCCCTGCTCGACAGCCGCACCGGCGCCGCCGTGGCGGCGGCCGAGGGCGGCACCACGGCCGCCTACACCGTCACCGTGGGCCTGCTGCTGGTGTCGGTGGTGGTCTCGCTGCTGTGCCTGTTCCTGGTGTACCGCCACATCAAGCTCAACCTCGACCACGCCATCGCCACCGCGCAAAGAATCGCCGACGGCGACCTGACCACCGACGTCGTCGTCGAGCGGGAGGACGAGATCGGCGTGCTGATGCAGGCGATGAACACCATCAACGCCAACCTGACCGACATGATCGGCAACATCCGCAGCAGCACCGATGAAATGTCGGTGGCCACCCACGAAATCGCGCTGGGCAACGCCGACCTGTCGGCGCGCACCGAGGCGCAGGCCAGCTCGCTCGAGGAAACCGCCAGCTCGATGGAAACGCTGACGGCCACGGTGCGGCAAAACGCCGACAACGCCAACCAGGCCAACGACCTCGCCGCCAGCGCCTCCTCGGTGGCGCGCCAGGGCGGCGCGGTGGTGGCGCAGGTGGTCAGCACGATGGGCTCGATCAAGGAAAGTTCCAGCCAGATCGCCGACATCATCGGCGTCATCGACGGCATCGCCTTCCAGACCAACATCCTGGCGCTGAACGCGGCGGTGGAGGCGGCGCGCGCCGGCGAACAGGGCCGCGGCTTCGCCGTCGTCGCCAGCGAGGTGCGCAACCTGGCGCACCGCAGCGCCGCCGCCGCCAAGGAGATCAAGGCGCTGATCGGCGCCTCGGTCGAGCGGGTCGACAGCGGCGGCAAGCTGGTCGACCAGGCCGGCCACACCATGACGCTGGTGGTGGACTCGATCCAGAAGGTGGCCCCCATCATGGTCGAGATCACCAGCGCGAGCCGGGAGCAGAGCACCGGCATCAGCGAGGTGAACCAGGCGGTCAGCGAGATGGATGCGATCACGCAACAGAACGCCGCGCTGGTGGAGGAGGCCGCCGCCGCCGCCGAAAGCCTGCAGGAACAGGCCGACGCGCTGTTCCGCGCGGTCGGCATGTTCCGCCTGAAGGGCGGCGGCGCCGGCGCGGCGCCGGCGCGCCTGCCGGGGCCGCGCTGAGCGCGGCCCCGGCCCATCCGGCGACAACAATGCCGTCTTGACATCATTCCAGCGGGCGCGGCGCCGGCGCCGCCACAAATGCCACGCGTGCCGACGAAATCCCCGCGAACGTTGGGCTTTCTCACCTGCAACAAGAATATAATTGATGACTTAGATTGTTGGCAGCGGCCCGCCCCGGCGGGCGCTGCGGCAACATCCCCACCGGAGGCACGGCGTTGGCAGGCGATTTCCATTCAACGATGTTGAGACAGCTGCGAGCTTGGCTGGCGCTAGCGTGCCTGGCGCCGGCGCTGGCGTGCGCCCAGACGGCGCTGGACGGGCGCATCGCCACCATCCGCGAACAGAGCCGCCTGGTGCCCGACCGGGCGTTGCTGCAGCTGCAGCAGATCGAGGCGGAGGCGCGCGCGGCGGCGGCGCCGACGAAGTTCGAATTCCTCGCCCAACTGAGCGTGGCGCGCATGCGCCTGGGCCAGATGCCGATCGCGCTGCAACTGGCCGACGAACTGATCGCCGCCGC
Organism: Janthinobacterium sp. CG_23.3; assembly: GCF_046115965.1. Classification (NCBI taxonomy): domain Bacteria; kingdom Pseudomonadati; phylum Pseudomonadota; class Betaproteobacteria; order Burkholderiales; family Oxalobacteraceae; genus Janthinobacterium; species Janthinobacterium sp. CG_23.3. Next base: position 24,672 of record NZ_JBJXIB010000025.1, read on the forward strand.
CAAGGCCAGCGGCAGCGACGCCGGGCTGGCCAAGGGCATGCTGACCAAGGCCTATGTCAAGTTCGCCATGGCCGAGCCGACCAGTTCGCACCAGTTGGCCTTCGCCGCCGAACGGCTGGCCCACACCACCGGCGACCTGCGCCTGCGCGTGCTGGCCAGCATCACCGCCGGCGATTCCTGGGCCGAAGAGGGCAACTATCCGGCCGCGCTGGCGAAGCTGCAGATGGCGCTGGACCTGGCCCGCCAGCACGGCGAGCCGGGACCGTTGCTCAGCGCGCTAGACGCGCTGGCCATGCTGTACAGCCAGATGAAGGAATACGAAAAAGGCTTCTTGGCGCTACAGGAGTCGCTGCAGTTGATCGAACGGCTAGGCTTGACTGCCCGGCTGGTGATCGCCAAGAACACCGAGTACTGCCTGGCGATCGAGTCGAACCAGCCGGAGCGGGCGCTGCAGGCGCTGCTGACGGGACTGGAGCTGGAACGCCAGCTCGGCGCCAGCAGCATGATCGCCAGCACCCTGGTGAACCTGTCGGACAGTTACCTGAAGCGCTTCGACTATGCCAAGGCGCAGCAGTACGGCGAGCAGGCCATCGCCGCCGCGCGCCTGGTCAACGACGAGGCGAGCGAGGCCACCGCCCACGTCAACATCGGCCAGGCCCTGCTCGGCAAGGGCCGCCTGGCCGAGGGCAAGAAGAGCTTCGAGCGGGGTCTGGCCTATTATGAAAAGGCCGACAACAAACCGGAAATCCAGTCGGTGCTGAAGGAGTACGGCTCGGCGCTGGAGCGGGCCGGCGACATGACCGGCGCGGTGGCCGCCTACCACCGCGAGCGCGGCATTTCCAACCTGCTGTTCGAGAGCGAGCGCCAGAAGGCGGTCTACGAGCTGCAGGAAAAATACGAAACCGAAAAGAAGCAGCGCCAAATTGAACTGTTGAGCCGGGAAAACCAGGTCAAGAGCGCCGAGCTGGACAACCGCAAGCTGCAACAGCGGGTCTGGTGGTTGCTGGCGGTGGTGTTCGCGCTGGCCTCGGCGGTGGTCGGCCTGCTGTACCGCAAGGTGCGCCACGCCAACGTCCAGCTGCAGGTGAAGAACCTCGAACTCAAGCAGCAAAGCTCGCGCGACCCGCTGACGGGGCTGTACAACCGCCGCCACTTCCAGGAGTTCATGCGCCTGCACAACCAGGTCGAGCAGCATGGCGCCGTCGGCGACGGCGACATCGTCGGCGCCCTGTTCCTGCTCGACATCGACCACTTCAAGCACGTCAACGACGGCTACGGCCACGCCGCCGGCGACGCGGTGCTGAAAATGATCGCCGAAAACCTGCGCGAGCTGCTGCGCGAGACCGACATGATCGTGCGCTGGGGCGGCGAGGAATTCCTCGCCTTCCTGCCGGCGGTGCCGCGCAACGGCGTCGACGAGGTGGCGCGGCGCGTGCTGCGCGGCGTCTCGACCCAGCGCGTCAGCTACCAGGGCAAGGAAATCGCCGTCAACGTCTCGATCGGCTTCGCGCCGTTCCCGCTGGTGCCGCTGGACGCGCCGCTGCCGTGGGAGCGCGCGGTCAACCTGGTCGACATGGCGCTGTACCTGGCCAAGGCGCACGGACGCAACCGCGCCTACGGCGTGCGCAGCTTCAACAACTTCGGCGCCACCTCGATGGAGTCGATCGAGCAAGACCTGGAGCTGGCCTGGCGCGCCGGTTTCGTCGACTTGAGCATCGTCCTCGGCGCCGAACCGGATACGCCGCCGGGCGCGCCGCACAGCCAGCCGGCGCGCGGCGCCAGCAACGTGGTGCCGCTGAAACCGGCCAGCCGCTAACGGCGCGGCCGGCCCGCCCCTCGCCGCGCCTACTTCGCCGGCTCGTCGGCCGGACGCGCCTTGCGCGCCGAATCCTGCATCTTCTCGCCGGCCTGGCTGACCTTGGCGCCGGCCCGCTCGACCGCCTTGCTGGCCTCCGCGCTGGCGTCCTCGGTCACCTGGTTGATCTTCGCCTTGGCGTCGTCGGCCGCCTTGAGGATGTCCTGGTTGGCCTTCTCGGCCGCCTGGGTCAGCTCGCGCCCGGTCTTTTCGGTGACCTGGTCGACCTTGCGCCCGGCCTGCTCGGCCGGACCGGCGCCGCTCAGCTCATCCTTCTTTTGGCAGCCCGCCAGCGCCACCAGCATCAGCCCGGCCGCGCACGCCGCCATCAGTTTTTTTGCGATAGTCATGTCATCCCCTTTTATTCTGAAATCAATACCAACTGGTGCCGAGCATACACCCGCGGCGGCGCTTTATATGTTCGTTTGCGAACATAATAAAACGTGCTTCGACCGGTGCACGCGGCGGTTGACACGGCGCCGGCGAATCCCGACAATAGCACGCACGTTCGCTTTTTTAAGCGACTGCCGCGCCGCCCTCCACGATGTCCTTTCCGAAAGGCTTCACCATGTCCGAACACGCCGTCGCCCACCGTATCTGCCCCTTTTGCGAAGCCAGTTGCGGGCTGCAAGTCGAACGCCAGGGCGCCGGCGTGGGACGCATCCGCGGCGACCGCGCCGACGTCTTCAGCGCCGGCTTCCTGTGTCCGAAGGCGGTTGGCCTGAAGGACTTGCACGAGGACCCGGACCGCCTGCGCACGCCGCTGATCAAGCGCGACGGCCGCTTCGTCGAGGCCAGCTGGGCCGACGCCTACGCCGAAATCGCCCGGCGCCTGCCCGCCGTCATCGCCGCCGGCGGGCCGGACGCCGTCGCCACCGTGCTGGGCAACCCGGTGTCGCACAAGATGGGCCTGACGCTGTACTTCCCGCGCCTGGCGCGCGCGCTCGGCACCCGCAACATGTTTTCCGCCTCCAGCGTCGACCAGGTGCCGAAAATGCTGTCGGTCGGGCTGATGTTCGGCAGTTGGCTGTCGGTGCCGGTGCCCGACATCGAACGTTGCCAGTTGCTGCTGGTGCTGGGCGCCAACCCGATGGTCTCGAACGGCAGCCTGTGGACCGTGCCGGACTTCCGCGGCAAGGCCAAGGCCCTGCGCGCGCGCGGCGGGCGCATCGTCGTCGTCGACCCGCGCCGCACGGAAACGGCCGAGGCGGCCGACGCCCACCACTTCATCCGCCCCGGCGCCGACGTGTTCTTCCTGCTCGGGCTGGTGCACACGCTGTTCGACGAAAGCTTGCCGCGGCTGGGCCGGCTGGAGGCGCACGTGGCCGGCGTGGCCGAACTGGGCGCCGCCGTCGCCGCCTACGCGCCCGAGCGCATGGCGGCGCGCTGCGGCGTCGCCGCCGCCAACGTGCGCGCGCTGGCGCGCGAACTGGCCGGCACCGAACGGGCCGCCGTGTACGGGCGCATCGGCACCTGTACCCAGCGGTACGGCACCCTGTGCTCGTGGCTGATCGACGTGCTCAACGTGCTCACCGGCCACCTCGACGCCGAGGGCGGCATGATGTTCCCGAAGGCGGCGGCGTTCGCCGCCAACACCCGCGGCCAGGGCGGCGGCGGGCGCGGCGTCGCCAGCGGGCGCCACCGCAGCCGCGTCTCCGGCGCGCCCGAGGTGGCCGGCGAACTGCCGCTGACCTGCCTGGCCGAGGAAATCGAGACGCCCGGACCGGGACAGATCAAGGCGCTGATCAGCATTGCCGGCAACCCGGTGCTGTCGGCGCCGAACGGCCCGCGGCTGGCGCGCGCGCTGGAAGGGCTGGACTTCATGGTCAGCCTCGACATCTACCTGAACGAAACCACGCGCCACGCCGACGTCATCCTGCCCGGCCTGTCGCCGCTGGAGGAGGCGCACTACGACGTCAGCTTCACCCAGTTTTCGCACCGCAACCACGCGCGCTACAGCGCGCCGGTGCTGGCGCGCGCCGCCGGCCAGCCGGAGGAATGGCAAAGCCTGCTGCGCCTGGCCGCCATCGCCAAGGGCCTGGGCGCCGAGGCCGACATCGAAGCGCTCGACGACGCCGCGCTGGCCGACGAATTGCAACGCACGGCCGGCCCGGCCGCTGGCGCCGTTATGGCGGCGCTGGCGCCGCGCCGCGGCGCCGAGCGCCTGCTCGACCTGGGCTTGCGCAGCGGGCCGTACGGCGACCAGTTCGGCCGCGTGCCGGGCGGGCTGACGCTGGCGCGCATCCAGGCGGCGCCGTCCGGCATCGACCTCGGCCCGATGGCGCCGCGCATTCCCGAGCTGCTGCGCACGCCGTCGGGCAAGATCGAACTGGCGCCGCAGCTTTTGCTCGACGACCTGGCGCGGGCCGCCGCCGACCTCGACACGGCGGCGCCGGACATGGTCATCATCGGCCGCCGCCAGCTGCGCTCGAACAACAGCTGGATGCACAACCTGCCGGCGCTGGCCAAGGGCGCGTTCCGCTGCACGGCGCTGCTCCATCCGGACGACGCCGCGCGGCTGGGTCTGCGCGAAGGCGGCCGGGCGCAGATCCGCAACGGCGACAAGCGCATCGAGGTGCAGGTGGAAATCAGCGCCGACATGATGCCGGGCGTGCTCAGCCTGCCGCACGGCTGGGGCCACGACTTGGAGGGCACGCGCCTGGGCGTGGCCGGCGAGCGCCCCGGCGTCAACCTGAACGCGCTGCTCGACGAAAACCTGCGCGACCCGCTGTCGGGCAACGCCGTGCTGTCGGGCGTCGCCGTCGACGTCAGCGCGGTGTTGTAGGTCGGGTTAACCGGCAGGGCGTAACCCGACAACGTTGGCCGAAGCGAAACGCGTGAACGCGCAATAGACTAGCGCGAGGCGACCAGCACGGCCGCGCCGTCGATTCGGGCGACGCGGAAGGCGGTGTCGCGGCGCGCCACTTCGCGCCCGTCGAGGAACAGCACGCTGCGCACCGTGTATTGGCCCTGCTCCATGCCGCGCGGGATTTTGTAGATGCCGATGGCCTTGTACTGGCCGGCGCCGTCGACCTTTTCCACGCGGGCGATCTGCGGTTTGTCGGAGGCGTTTTCGCCGTTCGCCTTCACCAGCGTCATGCTTTGCACCACTTCCGGCACGCGCCGCGACTGGCCGATCAGCCTGATGTCGCCGACCACTTGCAGCGGCGCGCCGCCGGCCTGGGCCACCCGCGACGACGGATTCAGTTGGTAGTCGCGCAGGCGGATTTCGTCGTCCGGCACGGCCACGCCTTCGCGTCTGGCCTGGGCGTTGACGGTTTGCGCCGACGCCACTTTTTCGGAGCTGCTGGACCAGCCGATCGCCGCGCCCACCAGCGCGCCGATGGCGGCGCCCTCGGCGCAGCGCTTGCCCAGCGCCGCCGCCAGCGCGCAACCGGCCACGGCGCCGACGGCGGCACCGGCGGCGGTGTTCTGGCCGGCGCTATGGCCGCCGCCCATGCCGCCGCCACCGTTCGGCGCCGCGCAGCCGCTGACGAACACCACCCCCGCCAGCGCTAACACTACTGTCTTTTTCATGGCTTTCTCCCATTCCTTCGTTGCGTTTGTCGCCTGCTTAATTGCAGCGGTCGTTGACCCAGTCCGCGCCGCCGGCCACGCAGCGCAGCATGTCGCGGTTCAGGCGCTCGGCGCGTTGCTTGAGCACCAGGCAGTCGCGGTTGCCGACATCGATCATTGTGGCGCAGATGTCGAGTTTGTCGATGGCGCCGCGGTAGTTCCCTTGCGCCAGCTCACGCTCGGCGTCCGACAGGATCTTGCGCACCTGTTGCCCGGTCTGGCTGGACGGCGCCGGCGCGGTGCTGATGACGCGCGACGGCGCCGGCGCGGCCGCGCGCGGCGGCTCGTTGTTCAGCGCCGCCGGCGGCGGCGCGGCGGCCGGCGCCGCCGACGGCGTACCCAGCAGCGACGATTCCAGCAGCCGCGACAGCGATTCGCGCAGCGCCTGTGTGCGTTGCAACAGTTCCGGCCGCTTCAGGCGCTCGGCCGCCAGCAAGCGGTTTTCCAGGCAGCCCCGGTCGGACTTGGCCAGGCAAGCGTCGGCCTCGTCGAGCAGGCGTTCGGCCTTCTTGAGCTCGATCTTGTCGCTCAATTCGCGCGTGTCGGCGTCGGCGTCCCAGCGCCGGGTGAACGCGGCGAGCCGGCTGGCCGCCTTGTCGGGCGAACCGCCGTCGAGCGCCGTCTCGACCGCGCCGCGGGTGTCGTTCCAGGCAGCCGCGCGCAAGCGCTTTTTCTCGCAACCCGGCGTGGTTTCGCTGATGGCGCTTTGCAGCCGCTTCAGCTGGGCCGGCGCGGCCTTGGCGCTTTTCAGCGCGGCCAGTTCGGCGCGCGCCTCGACCATTTTGCACTCGGCCGCCAGCGCCACCGCGACGTCAACCCGGTCGGCGTTTTTCTTGGCGGTGTCGCCGGGTTTGGCGAACAGCCAGATCGCCGTCAGCGCGGCCAGCGCCATCAGCCAGGTGCGCATGCGGATCGGCTGGCGCGGCGGCGGTGACGGCTTGCGGCTGGTGGCGTTGTCGGGTTCCAGCGGCGGGATATGCAGCGGCTTCGGTCCGAGATCGACCTTGGGCTTGAGCGGCGGCGCGGCCGGCTCCGGCACCGCCTGCGCGACCGCAGCCGGAGGGGGCACCGGCACTAACACTGGTACTGGCACTGGCGGCGGCACTGGCGCCGCCACCGGGACGGCGGCGGCCGGCGCCGGCCGCGACGGCGCGGCGGCCTGGCGCACGCCGCAATAGGGGCAGAACGCCACCGGCCGCGGCATGCCGCGGCCACAGGCGCTGTTGACACATTTATACATCACTTCATCAACCACAAATCAACCTTGTCTAGTCTTATTCCGGATCGGGAATGTCGTCGTCGGGATCGGGGATCGCGCTGTCCAACAGCGCGGCCAGCTCCGGTATCTCGGCGGCCAGCTTCCACTGGTCGACGCGGGGTATCCATTGCATGTTCCAGATCTTGGTGCCCGCCTCGATTTCGCCGCGGCCGATGCGCAACGCCATTTCGTCGAGCGTGTACGGGCCGTGCTGCACCTTGTTCAGGAATACCTTGTAGCTGGCGCCGGACGCGCTCGCGGCCGGGCGCGGCATGCCCGCCGCGCCGAACAGGCTCGCCGCCAATGCCTCGTTGACCAGGTAGTCGGGCTGGATCACGCGCTTGTCGAGCGCCTGCTGCACCTCCCAGCGGTAGGCGTCGCTGGCCGAGTCGCTCACTTGTTCGCTCCACAGCGGCAGCAGTTCCAGCGCCCGCTCCAGCGTGGCCGGCGAGGCGGCCGGGTTCATCGCCAAGGCCCGCTTCAGCCACGCCTCGTACAGGCGCTTGGCGGTAATGTGCGGCAGCGACGGCGACGGCAGCTCGGCGCCGGTCTCGTCGACCTCCAGCTTGGGCTGGTAGACGCGCAACTGGTAGTGCCGCATCAGCGCCGCCAGCAGCAGCATCTGGTGCGGGCCCACGCGGGCCAGGCGCTGCTGCACCGCCACCATCATCAGGCTGCGGTAATAGGACGGCAAGCCGTTCGAGCGGATGGCGAATTCGTTGCCGATCTGTAGCCACTCGCCGGAGCCGGCTTCGACCTCGAACAGGTATTGCCCGCGCGGCTGGAACAGCGCCTCGCGGTCGGCCAGGTCGGGCTTGCGCTTGATGACGCCCAGCGCGATCGCCTGCAGGAAGTATTCGTAGTCGTCGGCCAGCCGGTTCAACTCGTCCATCGACGGCACGATCGGGTGGCGGAAGCGGGTCGAGTCGAAATGCAGATGGGTCGGAATCTTCGGATTTTCGATCTGGTACGAGGTGCGCCAGGTCGGCAGGCCGCGCAGCACCGTCATCGGGTAGCCGGACAGCTCGATGTAGCAGACGGCGCGCCCGGCGATGCCGGAATTGACCAGCCGCAGCAGGTCGCCGTGGAAGTGCCCGGTCGGCACCGCCGCTTTGATCTCCTGCGCCATCTTGGCCCAGGCTTCGCTGTCGCCGACGCCGATGAAGCATTTGAACTGGTCTTCGCGCGGCGTAAACTCGGCGCTGAAGCGCGCGTTCACCCACGGCATCGCGCTCTTGATCCATTCGCCGAAAATGACCTTGCGCTCCTGCGGCGACATCGCCTGCAGGCGTTCCAGCAGCGGGTCGACCGGCGGCGCGTCGCCGGCGCTCTGGCGGCTCAACTGGGTCTGGGCGCGGCGGAACAGTTTCAGCAGCAGGCCGGCGCGCATCGCCTCGTCGCCCAGTTGCGGGAACAGCCGCGACGAGCCGCCGAATTCCAGCAGCACCTCTTCGCTCCACTGGCTGGTGTCGCCGTCCAGCGCGACCGGCTCCGGCAGCGCGTCGCTGGCCAGCTTCATATAGGTCGCGTGTTCGTGGCGGGCGTCGGCGCGCAGCTGCTCGATGCGCTGGTCGACCGCCGCCAGCATCGCTTCGACGCAGCGGCGGCCCTCCTGGAATTCGCCGGCCACGCCGCTCCACACCGGCTGGCCGTTCTCGTCGACCGATTTGCTCTCGCCCAGCCAGACGGAAAGGCCGTTGAGCAGTTCGCTGGCCTGCCCGGCCGCCACCGCCAGCATGTGGAAGCGCAGGTAGTCGGCGATGTCGCGCTTGAGGTGGCTCATCACCTCGCGCGCCTGGGCGTCGCGGCCGAACATTTTTCCGGCGGCCTGGCCCAGGTTGCTCAGCGATTCTTCCACCTGGCGGGTGCGCAGCGCGTCGCGGATGTCGCGGTAGCGCTTGGCGTTGCGCTCGACCGCGACCAGGTCGCGCTGGGCGATGCGCGCCTTGACCTGCTCCAGCAGCGACAGCACGAATTCCAGCCCGCCCTGCTTGCGGTCGTCCAGCAGCGCATACAACTGGTCGCGCGCGCGCCCCTTCAGGCGCACCAGCAGTTCGGCGGTGTGGCGCTTGACGCGGTCCTCGCTGGTCTCGGCGGTGGCGCCGGCCTCGCGGATGGCGTCGCGTTCGAGCTGCGGCAGCAGTTCGGCGACCTTCTCGCGCCACACGTTCAATTCGTAGGCGCCCATGATGCGGTCGATTTCCAGCTGCACCTTGCTCTCGACCCGCTCCAGCAGCGAGCGCTCGTCCTTGTCCATCAACAGCAGGTCGGTCAGCGCGTATTCCTGGAACGGCGTCAGGTCGACCGTGCCCTTTTTGAAGTCGGGGAATTCGTCGAACGGATGCTCCTTCATCGCCAGGTGCTCGCGCATGAAGACGTCGCGCTCGGTGTCGCCGGCGCGCCGGGCCGGCCGGCCGTCGCTGCCGAGCAGGCCGAAGAAGGCCTTCACCATCAGCGCCGACAATTCGTAGGCGCGGATGTCCTCGCGCAGGCCCTGCTGGGTGTCGAGCACAGCCTGGCCGAAGGCCGAATACACCTTCGAGTACGACAGGCGCATGTCGCCGAAGCGCTGCTCCGGCACGCGCGGGTTGAACGGCCCCAGCTTGTGCTGCTGCTGGTTCACCGCGATCGAGCGTTTGCTGTTGGCGAAGTCGGCCGAGGCGAAGTCCTCGAACAGCGAGTCGGCCACCATCTGGTAGACGTCCTTGATGTCCTGGGTGGCGTTGTTGGACAGGTTGGCGGTGTCGACGAAGTAGACGTCGTCGAAGGGCGCGCCCTTGCCGACCAGGCTGTCCGGGTCGGCCCAGCGCACCTGCGCGTTCATGTCGCGCATCGCCGTTTCCAGCTCCATCAGCGTGGCGTAGGCGTTGGCCTCGGTGCGCTCCTTGTTGGCGTGGGCGTAGCCCGACGGCATGAACATCACCAGGTCGACCTGGTTGCTGGCGACCTCCTCGCGCGCCACCGCCTTGGCGATCCAGCCCAGGTCCATGGCGCTGCCGGCGCCGGTGCCGCCGGCGCAGGAGCCGATGACGACGATGCGGAACTTCGAGGTGTCGACCCGCAGGCCGAGGCGCTGGTAGTCTTCCTTGCGCTCGGCGCCGGCGTTGCTGCCGAGCGAATTCAGGGCGCCCTTGATGCGGCTGCGCAGCTTCGGATATTTGTCGAACAGGTACAGGCGCGCGACGGCGCGGATCTGCCCGGCGCCCTTGGACGGGTCGATGCCCAGCGAGCGCAGTTTTTTCGGCCGCAGCGGCATCCAGCTTTCAATCAGCGGGAAGCGCGCCAGGCTGTCGTCGGACTCGTGGTACTGCGGCAGGTCGATCGGCTCGACCAGGCGCTCCTCGTCGCTCAGCTTGACCAGCGAATACCAGGGGTCGGTGCGCTGCGATTTGCCGGCGTCGATGACGGCGCCGCTGTCGAGGTCGAAGTGCAGGAAGCGCGCCACCGGAAACTGGCCGATCGATTCGACCCGGGTCGGGTTGTGCGGGTTCCACACCGCCGACAGGATGCGCCGGCGGATGCGCATCATCACCTCCATGCCGGTGCCGCCGGTGCCGATGAACAGCGTGGGCCGCAAATCGACTTTCAATTCGGCCTTCTTGTCGCCGCCGTTGCTGGGAAATTCTGCCATGGGTGTCTTTCGAAAGGGAGTCGGGGGACGCTTAGCGGCGTCCGGCCAGCATGGCGCCGACCAGGGCGGCCAGGCCGACCAGCATCAGCGTGCCGGTGATGGCGAAGGTGAGGAATTTGCTGGCGTTGATGATCGCCAGGACCACCGCCGCGCCGAGGAAGGACAGGCCGACGAAGAGCAGCCAGCCGGCCGACTCGGCCGACGACGGCGCCACGCGGCGGCGCACCAGGTTGTTGGCGAAGGCGTTGCGGACGAAGAAGAAGATAAGCAGCAGGACCAGGAACACGCCGCCGCCGATGGCCAGCTCGCGCGAGCTGGTGTCGGTGGCGGGCGCGCCGGCCAGCGGCGCCACTTCAATCGCGGACGCGCCGGCGCCGCCGGCGTCGGCCGGGGCGCTGGCCGGGGCTGCGCCTGCGCCGGCGCCCGGTACCTTGAAGCCGGGGTCGGTGTTGGCTTGGGCCACGGGGTTGGTGTTGGCTTGGGCCACGGGGTTGGTATTGGCCTGGGCCAGTTGCAGGGTGTGTGGGGTGGTGGTGTTTGACATGGGGTTTCCTGGATAAGTCAGCGGCCCAGACGGACCTGCGCGCCTTCGCGCAGGTCCGTCAGTGTATGGCCAAATAGCGTGGTTTTCAGTTCGGCGACCTTGTTGCCGGCCTGGTCGTAGATCGTGTGGCGCATGCCGGCCTTGGTGCTGACGGTGCGCAGTTCGCCCTCGACGGTGAGCTGGACCGTGCGCCCGCGCGTCATGGCCAGCGCGGCCGCGGCCAGCAGGCCCAGCAGCGCGAACACGGCGCCGATCAGCGCCAGCAGCGGCGCCATGCCGTAATGCACCCGCACCTCGATCGGCAGCAGCGCGCGCGAGCCCTCCACCTGGCTCGGCGGCGCGAAAATGTCGGGCAGCGGATCGCCCGGGAACAGCGCCGCCATGCGCTGTTTGAACGCTTGCGACAGCTCCAGTTTTTGCTCGCTTAGCCGCACCTCGATACTGCCCGGCAGGACCACGGCGGAACCCGCCGCCGAAATCGCCGCGGCCGACCATTTGCCGGGCAGGCGCGCCACCGGCAGTTGCATCAGCGACGACAGCGGCTGGCTTTTCCCCGGCGCCAGCGCGCTGACGCGGGCCGCGCCCAGCGCGATGGGACGCTCCTCGCCGGCCAGCACCGAGCGCGCCGACAGCGCCGCGCTGCTGATGGTGTAGGGGTAGATGGCGTTGTCGAGGTGCCAGTGGATGCGCGCCGTCGGCGCCGCAGCGTCGGACTGCACGTCGGCGCGCAGCATGCCGTCGGCGGCCATCGAAAAGGCCACGCCGGGGGCGTCCTCGACGCGCACCGGGGCCAGGCGCACGGTGTCCTGGTCGAGCGGCTTCAGGCGCGCCGGCGGTTCGGTGATGACTTTTTGCAGCCGGCCGCTGCGCAGCAACTGGTCCAGCTCGCGCGCGCCCTGCTGGTGGATCGCGAAGACGTACACCATCAGGCCGTTGGCGTGGTAGCGCGCGCCCTGCACCGGCATGTGCAGCGGGAACGCCAGCGCCTTCTTGATGTCGGCGCCGTGGTGGATCAGTTGATAGAATTCGCGGTTGCGCCGGGCCGTCGCCTGGTCGTTGTTCGGGCTGTTTTTATTGTTGGTGAACAGCCAGACCAGGCCCGGCTTGCGGTTCAGCGCGGTGCCGATGGCGGCGCCGACGGCCTCGCCCAAGTCGGTGTCGGCCAGCGCCGCGCCGCCCGGCTTTTTCGCCGTCGTCAACGGCGCCAGCGCCTGTGTTACGTGTTGGCGTTGCGACGGCGCCGCCACTTTTTCCGCCAGCAGGGCTTTCGGCGACGGCGCCCCCGGCAGGCTCTGGTTGAAGGCCGCCAGCACCATCACGTCGCCGGGCTGGGCGGCGGCCATCACGACCTCCGTCACCAGCGCCTTGTACGGCGAGGCCGGGTCGCTGTAAAACGGCTCCATCCAGCCGGAATTCTGCACCAGGAAGACGTGCGACACGGCGGCGGCGGTCGCCGGCGCCAGCGCCGCCGCCGCGCAGGCAAGCAGCGCCGCGCGGCGCAGCGCTGGCGTCACGACACCGCTTTCAAGTGCCAGCCGCGCATTTCCGGCCACTTCGGATGGTGCAACCACAGGTGGTCGTCGTAGACGAAGGCGACGCAGTCGGCCGGGCTGGCGACGTTGGGCAGCATGTCGAGGATGACATTGCGCGAACCGATCCATTCGACATAGGTCTTGGGGACCGTCGCGGCGGCGTCGAACGCCGTCTCGACCACGCCGGCGAACGGTTCCAGCCGCAGCACCAGGCCGCTGGCCGCTTCGCGTCCGGGAATGAAGTTTTCCAGCAGCGGCAGCACCAGCGTGTTGTCGTGGCGCGCGTCGTCCACGTCGGCGCTGTCCCACGGGTCGCGCTTGACCTGGTGGCCGCGGTGGAACAGCAACTTGCCGAAACCCAGGCGGGCGCCTTCGAGCCGCTCCATCTGGCCATTCTCCCGGCCCAGTTCGACGAAGGAATAACCGTGTGTATCCTTGCCGATCAGCCACAGGCGGCCGTCGTGGCTTTGGGTGGCGCCGCCGAAATTCAGGCGCGGAGTCCAGTCCCGCGGCCACGCCAGCCACTGCGGCGCGGCGCCGGCCTGCCAACTCAGTTGGCCTTGTTCGTGCAACCACATCAGTTTGTCGTCGTAGCTGAGCGGGCGCGACCAGCCCTGCGCCGGCACCCCGGCCGGACACGGCCAGGCGAGCGGCTCGGCGCCGTCGGCCAGGGCGCTCCACAAGCCGACGCCGGCGCCGTCGACATACAGGCAGGCGATGTGGCGCAGCACGGCGCCCGGCGCGCTCGCCAGCGGCGCCTCGAACACGGCTTCGGTATGGTAGCTCTCGCTCACCGGATTGATCAGCAGGCGGAACAAGCCCTGCTTCGACGGCACCAGCGCGACGTCGCCGCGGCGCCCGCCGCTGGCCGGCAGCCAGGCGTAGTCCGAGGCGGTGAACTGCAGGTCGGCGGCGCCGGGCTCGCCGCTCAGCACCTGCCAGGTGGCGGCGCGCGGGTCCCAGTATTGCAGCACGTCGCGCGAGTAGGCCAGCGCCAGCAGGCGCTGGCGGGCGAAGCCGTAATGGGCGGCGGCGAAGACGCAGGGCAGGTTCGGCGGCTTCGGTATCTTGCGCTCGACCTGGCCGACGCGCGGCTCGGGCGGACGGCTTTCCAGCGCCCGGGCCAGCGGCAGCGCGGTGATCGGCAAGCCGTGCGGCACGTGCTTGGGCAGGCTGTGCAGGCGGTCGGGCGTGGCGGCGCTGCTGGCGTCCCACCAGGGCGGCAGCGGCGCAGCGGCCTTCGCCGAATCATTGTCCAGCGCCGCGCCGCAGCTTGGGCAATACGCGAAGCCCTCGGGATAAATCGGGCCGTGCTGGCAGCCCTTCGGCAGCGACGCGCCCAGCAATTGCGCCACGTCCGGGATGCGGTTGCGCGCCAGCGTGTGCCAGTCGATCCGGCCCAGCCCGGCGCTGCTGGCCAGGCTGAACTGGCCGCTGTGTTCATCCTCCAACCACACGCTGTCGGTCGTTTTCCATCGATATGCCATGTTGCCGCTCAATTCACTCGAAATGCCCGCCGTAATGCGGATGTCCAACCATTAAGGCATTAAAATACCCGCCGCGGCGAGCCTCACTTACTTGATCCAATCATAACGCAAGTTGCGTAAGGTAGCGCGAATTCACGCCCCTCCCGCGCCGCGGATGATTGATGCGCCATAAAAAAATACGCCCGATTTTGGCCGGGCGTATTCAATGGTAACGGGGAGAAAGAAAGCGCCGGCGGCGCGCCGCTTATTTATAAATGCCAACGCCGATCAATACGTCGCCGAATTTCTCGACATAGGTGTTTTTTTCTTCCAGATTTTTGCTGATCGAATTCGGCCATTTATAGGTGACCCAGCCTTTTCCGGCCGGGCTGTTGGCCAGCTTGAGGAATTCCTTGATCGGGTAGACGCCGCCGGCGTTCAATTCCAACAGGTTCTTATTCACCATCTTGGCGTTCTGGCCGTGCGCCAGCGCCACGCCGGTGGCCTCGCCGGCGGTGCCGAACATGAACACGTACAGGTCGCCCTTGATAAAGTCGCCCTTCGGATCGTTGAAGGCGGCGGCGGCCTTGTCCTTGCCGTGCTCTTTTAAATAGGCGCCGGCCTTCTTCACCATCGCGACGGCCTCGTCGGCGGTGCCGCGTTTGTCCTCGGCCATGGCGACGCCGCTCAGGCTGAGGGTGAGCAAGGCGGCCAACAGAATCTGGAATACGTTTTTCATTGCGTGTCTCCTTCGTGCATTAAGAAAATAGCGGTGGGTCCGGCCTGCTGACCGTGTTGCGCTGCGCGCCGCACGCGGCGGGCCGTGCCGTCAACGATAGCACATGCCGAGCGGCAACATTGATAAAAAATGTAGATGGTTCGCTAGCGTCGGGATCGCGCAACAGACCGGGCAACGGCGCCCTTACCCGCGGGTCTGGCCCCGGGGTTGCGCCGCTGGTTTACGCGCGCGCTATGCCTTGGTGCCGTTGTCGACCTTGGCGACTACGCTGCGCGGCACTATTTCGGTCTCCGGGCAGGTGGCCAGCGCGTCCGAGTAGCTCAGCCAGCGCTTCAGGCTTTCCATCCGGCGTATCGTGATGCCCTTGCCGTTGATGTAGCCGATCTGCTCGAAGCCTTGCGGCGCGGCGGTCATCTTGGAGACCGTCGGGGCGTTGTCGATCAGGCGGTCGTAGGCCTTGCGCGCCTTGTGCTCCCACTTGGCCAGCATCGGATCGTCGAAGCGGTTGCTCTCGTAGTACAAGGTGAGGGTGCCGTCGTGGTTGGCGAAGCCGGCAATTGCGGCGCCCTTGCGGATGGTCAGCAGGATATCTTCCTTGAGGCTGCCGCCGGGGACGAACAAGGCCGCCCTGCCGTCGGTGTCGGGCCGTTCCATCGGTACATCCTGTCCAATTACGCTCATCGAAGTATCCCACTCATGGTGTTGGCGCCGCCGCGCCGCGACCCCGGACGGCGCGCGCTGGCGGGAGAAGCGGACGTGGCTGGCTGTCCCCGGTGCGCGCCGGATCGCGGGTTGCAATCGGGCAGCGGACCTTTCTTTTAGGCCTATTTTTTTTAGATCATACATCGGCCCCCCGCCCAGTACAAGCCAGGCGCCGGGACGAACTTGTCAAATGGCAATACAGGATAACAGTTGCCCGCGGCAACGGGGCTTTATAATGCGCATGCCCCCATTCAAGTACTGTATAGAAACAACAATGACGCCATCCCTCTCCGCCAGCGATACCAGCCGCCTCGACGCCATTACCGACGCCGCCGTCGAGATGGCCGCCACCAACGTCGCCGACCTGCTGGCGATGGCCATCGAACACCGCCCCGCCGACGCCGCGCTGGTGGTCTGCGACACCGACTCCTGGCTCAACATCGTGCTCACCGAGGCCTACCGCCGCGCACTGCCCGAGGCGCCCTTCATCGACTTCGGCGCGGTCGCGCCGGGCGACGTGCTGGCGGCGTTCGCGCAACTGGCGCCCGGCAGCCTGGTGGTGCTGATCCAGTCCAGCAGCTTCCGCCTGGAGGCCTTCCGCATCCGCATCGAACTGTTCAAGCGCGGCCTGAAGGTGATCGAGCACGTGCACCTGGCGCGCATGCCCGGCGTGCAGGGGCTGCACTACATCGCCTCGCTGGCCTACGACCCGGCCTACTACCGCGGCGTCGGCCACAAACTGAAGCAGCGCATCGACCGCGCCAGCCACGGCATGGTCGACAGCGGCGACGGCGAGAAACTGGTGTTCGCCTCGCCGTTCGAGCCGGCCAAGCTGAACATCGGCGACTACAGCGACATGAAAAACGTCGGCGGCCAGTTTCCCATCGGCGAGGTGTTCACCGAGGCGCGCGACCTGGAGGCGGTCAACGGCTGCGTGCGCATCTTCGTCTTCGGCGACACCGCCTTCATGGTCAACCGGCCCGAGCATCCGATCACGCTGATGATCGACAAGGGCCGCGTCGTCGCCGTCATCGGCGCCACGCCGGAGTTCGACACCGTGCTGGCGCAGATCCGCGCGCACGAGGGCGAGGTGTGGGTGCGCGAACTGGGCTTCGGCATGAACCGCGCGTTCTCGCGCCAGCAGATGGTCAACGACATCGGCACCTACGAGCGCATGTGCGGCATCCACCTGTCGCTGGGCGCCAAGCACGGCGTCTACGCCAAGCCGCAATTCAAGCGCAAGGACACGCGCTTCCACGTCGACGTCTTCGCCGTCACCGAGGGCGTCTACCTCGACGACGAGCTGGTCTACCGCGACGGCGCCTGGATCGTCTGAGCGACGGCGCCATCAACCGAGGGCGCCGGCGGCGGCGGGCCGGCCCGCTCCCTATCGGGATTGCCGCCGACGCGTATCGTCCACGGCGAAACCGTGGCGTAGCGGATCGCGCCGCGCGGCGTCGACGAACGTTGTGGCGACAATGTGTCGACCGTTTGCCGATTGTCGGCGCCGCGCGCGCGCCTTACAATGGGGCTTCGCCCACACCCAGGAGCACCGCCCCATGCTGACCAGCGCCCAACAGGCCGAATACCAACGCGACGGCTTCCTGGTCGTGCCGGACTTCAAGGGCGGCGCCGAGATCGCCGCGCTGCGCGCCCGCGCCGAGCGGATTGTCAGCCAATTCGATGCGAGCGCGAGCCGGGCGATTTTCACCACCCGCGAGCAGGAGAAAAAAACCGACGACTACTTCCTCGCCTCCGACAACACCATCCGCTGCTTTTTCGAGGAAGAGGCGTTCGGCCCGGACGGCCTGCTGAAGCGGGACAAGGCGCTGTCGATCAACAAGATCGGCCACGCGATGCACGACCTCGACCCGGTGTTCCGGGCCTTTTCCAGCGATCCGCGGCTGGCCGCCGTGGCACGCGAGCTCGGCCTGGCCCAGGCGCAGGTGTGGCAGTCGATGTACATCTTCAAGCAGCCCGGCATCGGCGGCGAGGTGCGCTGGCACCAGGACGCGACCTACTTCGAGACCACGCCGATCAGCGTGACCACCTTCTGGTTCGCGCTGGAAGACGCCACCCGCGACAACGGCTGCCTGTGGGCCGAGCCGGGCGGCCACCGCGGCCCGCTGCGCGAGCGCTTCGTGCGCCACGGCGGGCAGGTGCGGATCGACAGGCTCGACACCACGCCGTGGCCAGACGACAGCACCGCCGTGGCGCTGGAAGTGAAAGCCGGCAGCCTGGTGTGCTTCCACGGCCTGCTGCCGCATTACAGCGCGCCGAACCGCTCGGCGGTGTCGCGCCACGCCTACACGCTGCACGCCACCGACGCCGGCACCGCTTATTCGCCGCACAACTGGATCCAGCGCGACGCCGCGTTTCCGGTGCGCGGTTTCATCTAGGACGCGCGCGCCGTCAAGTCCGCGGGCCGGCGGCGCTGAAATCCACCCAAGGCAAAGAACCGGGGTCCGACCTGGTTGCCGCCAAGTTCAGGATTTTCGTAGAAGGTCGGGTTAGCCCGCCAGGGCGTAACCCGACTGGCGTCGGCAGCGGCTCGGCGTCGGCTTGCGCGTTCGCCTCGGCGGCCCCCGCGTCCGACCTGCGCAAGCTTCACCTAGCGGCATTCGGCTCGGACCTAGGTTTTAACGCATTCAACGCCGAAGCCGCCTACGCGTGCGCCGGCGCCAGCAGCTGGCCGGCGCTTTCCTGGCTATGGTCCGGCGCCCGGGTCGGTATCGTCAGCGTCACGCTGGTGCCGTGGCCCGGCTCCGAGCGCACCTCGATGGTCCCCTTCAGCATGCCGGTGACGATGTTGTAGACGATGTTCATGCCCAGCCCCGAGCCGCCCTGCCCCATCTTGGTGGTGAAGAAGGGGTCGAACACCTGGTGCAGCGTGCGCTCCGACATGCCGACGCCGTCGTCGGCGAACTCCAGCTTCACCTGGCCGGCGACGTTTTCGTGGGCGCGGATGGTGATGACGCCGCCGGCGCGGCCCTCGAACGCGTGCAGCAGGGTGTTGTTGATCAAATTGCTCAACACCTGGCCGACGCTGCCCGGATAGCTTTCGAAGCGCAGCCCCGGCTGCACGTCGAGCCGGACCTCGCAATGGATGCGCCGCAGTTGCGCCGCGTAGGTCGCCAGCGTGTCGCGCAGCAGGCCGTCGAGGTCGAAGACGCGGCGCTGGTCGCTGGTCTGGTCGACCGCGACCTGCTTGAACGAGGTGATCAGGTCCGCCGCGCGCGCCAGCGAACTGGCCATGATCGCGCACGCCTGCTTGGTGTCGGCCAGGTGCGCCTCCAGCACCGAGCGCTTGACGCCGCCGTCGGCGAATTTGCGCTCGAACTCGCGCACGATGTCCTGCAGCGCGGTGGCGGTCAGCAGGCTGTTGCCGATTGGTGTGTTGAGTTCGTGCGCGATGCCCGCCACCAGCGAGCCGAGCGAGGCCATTTTCTCCGACGTGATCAAATTGGTCTGGGCCTGCTTCAGCGTCGCCAGCACCGCCGCCAAGTCGTGCCGCGCGCCCTCGACGTTGGCGGTTTGCTGCTCCAGCTCGGCCAGGCTGTGCTCCAGGCCGTGGCGGGCGTCGAGCAGCGCCGCCTCGGCCCGCTTGCGGTCGCTGACGTCGTGGATCACCCAAACGCAGCCCTTGGCGGCGTCGGCCGGGTCGAGCGCCTTGCCGTTGACGACGCACCAGATCGCGGCGCCGTCCTTGCACAGCAGTTCCAGTTCGCCGCGCAGGCGCTGGCCGCCCTCGCAATGGAAGGGGTCGGCCTGCGCCAGCGTGCCGCGCGACAGCATCACGCTGGTGGACAAGCCGTTCAACTCGCCCGGCCGGTAGCCCATCATCTCCTCCAGCCCGCGGTTGCAGCGCAGGATGAAGCCGTCCGAGAACAGGCCGATGCCGACGATGGCGCTGTCCTGGAAGGCGCGCTGCTCGTGCAGCGTGGTGCGCAAGGTGTCGGCCAGAGCGCGGCGCCGTTGCAGCGTCACCATCAGCGCGGCGATCAGCGCGCTGATGACGGCGCCGACGCCGCCGATCAGCGCAATGACGCCGTCGCTGCGGCCGTAGCGCGCGCCGTCGTAGCCGGTGAAGGTCAGCTTCCAGCGGCGCTGGCCGACGTCGAGGTCGGCGTGCGCGCCCAGTCGCGCCAGCGCCGCGCCGCGCGCCACCCCGCCGGACTGGGTCAGGCTGTCGTACATCAGCGTGGCCGGCGCCGCGGCGTCGCCGCGGTAGCCGGCGTCGTGGATGCGCAGCGCCAGGTGCGGCAGCAGCCTGGCGTCGAGCACCTCGCGCATCAGGTCGTTGACGCGGAAAACGATGGCGACGAAGCCCACCAGCGCGGCGCGCCGCTGCGCCAGCGTGTCGAGCGCGGCGCCGCGGCGGTAGATCGGCACGCGCGCCACGAAGCCCGGCGCGCCGGTGGCGTCCTGCACCAGCGTGATGCGCTCGGTGGCGACGATCTGGCCGCTGTCGCGGCCCATTTCCAGCGCCCGCAAATGCGGCGGCAGCGCCGCCAGGTCGAGCCCGAACGCGGTTTCGTTGCCCTTCAAGGGTTCGGTGTACTCAACCACGAAATGCTCGTCGCGCGCCAGCGCCGGATGCACCTGGAAGCGCGGATAGCCGCCGGCGTCTACGCTGTCGTCGGCGCGCACGGCGGCGGCAAAGGCGTCGATCTGGGCCGCCGGCACCCGCCGCACGAACTGGATCGCCTGGAAGCCGGGGTAGCGCTGCGCCAGTTTCAGCTCGCCGATGAAGGCGGCCAACTGGCCCCGGTCGACGTCGGCGCTGACCGCGTACATGCCTTTGATGCCAAGCAGGATATCGAAATAGGTTTGCAGGCGCACGTTGGTGTCGCGCACGATGCGGTCGCTGTCGCGCTGGAAGTTGCCGATGGCCTGGCGATCCTGCACGTCCATGACGACCAGGCAGATCCACACGGTAGTGCAAATGCCGACGAGGAACGCCAGGTATCCGTGTCCTCGCATCGATGGGCTCCGCTGGTCTGGGGAAGGGCCGGTCGGCAGGCAAGGGCCGGCGAACCGCGTTAAACGACTATAGCATGAGAAACCGCAAAAGACAGCGCCGGCGGCCGCGGCGTTGGTTTCAGGCAAGGCTTTGCTTGCAATTGAATAGCGCGCTATATATACTGCAACCATGGATACCCCACCGAACCCCCTGCACGAGGTGCCGCGCCTGGACCGCCAGTTGTGCTTTGCGCTGTACTCGACCTCGCTCGCCATGAGCAAGTTGTACCGCAAGCTCTTGCGCAAGCTCGGCCTGACCTATTCGCAATATCTGGTGATGATGGTGCTGTGGGAAAAGAACGAGCTGACCGTCTCCGAGGTCGGCGAGCGGCTGTTCCTCGATTCGGCCACGCTGACGCCGCTGCTCAAGCGCATGGAGCAGGCCGAGCTGCTCACGCGCGTGCGCGCCGCCAGCGACGAGCGCCAGGTGATCATTTCGCTGACCGGGCGCGGCGACCAGATGCGCCACGAGGCGGCGCTGCTGCCGGAGGCGATTTTCGGCGCCACCAACTGCAGCGTCGGCGAGGTGGCGGGCATGAAGAACCAGCTCGACGCCTTGCGCACCAGCCTGCTGCGCAGCGTCTGAGGCGGCGCCCGGCGCGGCCAAGGCGCCGCGCGGCGCGCGCCGGCGTTGGCGAAAACGCACCGCGCCCTCCCGGTTTTCGCGCCGGCATCGTAGAATATCGCGATACCCTCCACTGCCTGGCGTAACGATGACCACTTCCGCACCGATTTTTACCGATCCCGCCCACCTTGTCGCGGCGCTGCGCGGCGACGGCTACGCCGTGCTGCGCCCGCAGGACGTCTGCGCGCTGGCCGGCTGCGCGCCGGCCGAGCTGGCCGCGCTGGTGCCCAGCTGGGACACGCTGGCCATCGACAACTACCTGAAGGACGGCGGGCGCTACCGGCGCCGGCGCCACTCTTGCTTCGTCCAGGACGGCGCCGCGCTGACGCAGACGCCGCACCGGCCGCACTGGCAACCGCTCGAATACAACGCCCTGCACGGCGGCATGCACCGCCTGTTCGAGGCGGTCGAGCCGGAGGTGGCGGCGCGCCCCGCCTGGGGCCAGTTGCTGCGCGCGCTGGGCCGGGTCTGCTCCAGCGCCAGGGGCGAGCAGCCGTGGTTCATCGAGGCGCACCAGTTCCGCATCGACACCACCGACGGCATCGGCCGGCCCACGCCGGAGGGCGCGCACCGCGACGGCGTCGACTTCGTCGCCGTGCTGCTGGTCGGGCGCCACCACGTCAAGGGCGGCGAGACGCGCATTTTCGAGGCCGACGGCCCGAACGGCAAGCGCTTCACGCTGACCGAGCCGTGGTCGTTGCTGCTGCTCGACGACGCCACCGTGATCCACGAGTCGACGCCGATCCAGCCGACCGCCGCGCACGGCCACCGCGACACGCTGGTGCTGACCTACCGCGCCGGCCGCTTCCAGGGCGAACATTAAGCGCACGCGGCCATATCAGCGCCGCGCGCGAAAATTTACTGTGTGCCCGGTAAATCCGATATAGTCGCGAGACGTGGCTACCGGACGCAACGGCCGCAATTAGTCAATTCGAGCACTCAAGGAGATGGTCTGTGGACTCCAGTAACCAGATTAACGCCGACGTCGTCGAAATTCTGATCGTCGAGGACAGCCCGACCCAGGCCGAACGGCTGCGCCGGCTGATCCAGGCGGCCCGGTACAAGGCGCGCGTGGCCAGCAACGGCCAGCTGGCGCTGGCGGCGATCCGCGAACGCAAGCCGCACCTGGTGCTGACCGATATCGTCATGCCGGAGATGAACGGCTACGACCTGTGCCGCGCCATCAAGTCCGACCCGACGCTGCGCGACATCCCGGTGATCCTGGTGACCTCGCTCAACGACCCCAAGGACATCATCCGCGGCATCGAGTGCGGCGCCGACAACTTCATCCGCAAGCCGTATGCCGAGGACTACCTGCTGAACCGCATCGGCCACATGCTGATGAACCAGAAGCTGCGCAACAACACCAACGTCGAAATCGGCATCGCGCTGTACCTGGGCGACCAGAAGCACTTCATCAACGCCGAACGCCAGCAGATCCTCGACCTGTTGATCTCGACCTACGAGCAGGCGGTGCAGGTCAACGCCGAGCTGCAGGCGCGCGAACGCCAGGTGATCGAATTGAACATGCGCCTGGCGCACCACGCCGGCGAGCTGGAAACCATCAACCGCGAGATCGCGCTGAAGAACCTGGAGCTGGCCGAGGCCAGCCGCATGAAGTCGGCCTTCATCGCCAACATGTCGCACGAACTGCGCACGCCGCTGAACGCCATCATCGGCTTCACCGGCGCGCTGCTGATGAAGCTGCCCGGCCCGCTGACGGTGGAGCAGGACAAGCAGCTCAACACGATCCGCTCGAGCGCGCGCCACCTGCTCTCGCTGATCAACGACATCCTCGACGTCGCCAAGATCGAGGCCGGCAAGCTCACCCTGACGCTTGAAACGGTGCACTACCAGCAGTTGATCAACGAGGTGGCCGACACGCTGCGCCCGCTGGCCGAGCAAAAGGGCTTGGAGCTGCAGGTGGCGCTGCCGGACCAGCCGGTCAGAGTCGAAACCGACCGCCGCGCGCTGGCGCAAATCCTCATCAACCTGCTCAACAACGCGATCAAGTTCACCGAGCGCGGCACCGTGCGCGTCAACCTGACCGAGCGCCCCGAAGAGGGCCACACGCTGACCGAAATGAGCGTCACCGACAGCGGCGCCGGCATCCGCGAAGAGGACCAGTCGAAGCTCTTCCAGGCGTTTTCGCAACTCGACTCGACCTCGACCCGGCACGCCGAGGGCGCCGGGCTGGGCCTGTACCTGTGCCAGAACCTGGCCAGCGCCATCGGCGGCGCGCTGTTCTTCAACAGCGACTACGGTTCCGGCAGCACTTTCACGCTGGCGCTGCGCACGCGCAAATAGGCGCCGCTAGCGGCGCCGGCGTGGACAAATCGACACCGTAGTTCTACGGTATTGCACCGCACCATTGTTTGAACTATAGTGTCACTGTCTCCTCCAAACGTTCTCCGAACATTGGATTCAGCCCGCGCCGCAAGGCCAGCGGGCATTTTTTTGCCCGCCGCCCCGACGCCCACCTAATATATCCCCTCAATGAACCATGAGATTCTGCATATATTCAAGCAGCTTGTGCCTTGGTATACTTTGGCGGTTGAAAATTCCAAGCGCAACACTGGGTTAATGAACAGTATTCGACGGATGTTGTAGCAACGTAACGTGCTGAGTATAAACGCGCAGCGGCGATCCAAATTCAAGCCTGGCCCGCGGGCGCGCATTGAGCGACAGAGCAATTCCGTCAAGCTAAACCTGGACGGTGCGGGTTGGCAAAGCAAATGCGCCTTGTTGGCATCGTGGACGCCAGCACCAGCGGTGCGTTTTATTTCGCGGCCGATCGTGCTGGCCGAACGGCCAAGGCGTTTTGCGTTGGGCTATTATTGCCCAAGACAATAAAGAACTGCTGGCGGAAATTAACTATTTGGTTCACATTTTTTTGGCGAACCCAGCAAGGCATTAATAGAGTCGGGTTAATGGAAAGGCTGGCATGCGTAATTTAGGTAAAACCATATCGATAATCGTATTTTTTTTTTGCAACTGTTGATATATAGCATTTTTTTAAAACCCGTCATTACCACATGGGGGGCCTCTAAAAAAGAAGTTTCCATGCTAATGGCTGGAGATGATAAAAATTTGGCCATTACTGCCACCAGGGCCATATCGATTAATGCTTCGAGATCCGAAGTCTGGAAATGGTTGATACAACTCGGTGCGGATAGAGGGGGGTTTTACAGCTACTCTTTTATTGAAGAAGCGCTTGGATATGAAACTCGTCATCAAGATGCCATTACGCCTGAGTTTAAAGAAATAAAAGCGGGCGATCTGGTTCGAGGGTCAATCAATGAAAAACATAGCATTGTCCCATACAACTTTGAAGTTCTTTATGTTAAGCCGGAAGAAACTTTTGTGTTGGATAATTGGGGGACATTTCTGCTGGAAGAAATAAATGGTCAGCAGACTCGTTTTATTATTCGAACCCAAGAGATTGCAAAAAGAAATGTGCGGCTGAAGATTGCGAGTTATTTTGAAGTTCCTTTTCATTTCATTATGGAAAGACGGCTTTTAATGGGAATTAAAGCTCGGGCTGAAGCGGGACAAAATGTAGAGTTATCGCAAAATAAAGATATATTATGGTTTTCCGGTGTTGTTCTAACGGGATTCTTAATTTGTTTTTTTGTTTATATAGCCAGAGGGGCTGTGCAAAGCGTCGTGCTTTCGTCAATTGTGACTATTCAGCCTGAGCGTACAGCGTAGAAAGTTGTTGTAAACGAATCGTGGATAACGCATCATGCGTGCATGCCACCAAAACCGC
>NZ_JBJXIB010000026.1:0-49145 GCF_046115965.1 Janthinobacterium sp. CG_23.3
GTTGCTGTTTTGTGTGCATCTCCTTCCCCATTCCCCCCCCCCTCCGTGGCCCCGGCGCCGCCGCAGGCGCCGGCGCTGCCCTTCGAGTACCTCGGCCGCACCGAAGTGGCGGGCCGGTCCGGTGTCGTGCGGGTGCACCTGCGCCGCGGCAATGAGGTTTTTTCCGTCTCCGAGGGCGGCAATATCGACGAGCACTACCTGCTGTATGCAATTGGCCCCGATGCGCTGCAAATCGACTACCTGCCGATGGCGGCGCGACAAACACTAGTTATTGGAATCAAATAATGCGACTACGATTGTGGGGCGCCGCGGGCGTCCTGGCCATGCTCAGCGGATGCGCGGCGCAAATGTTGCATCGCTCCGGCATGGACCTGCTGGGCGACGGCAAGCCGGAAGCCGGGCTGGCGGCGCTGGCCCGGGCGGTGCAGGCGGCGCCGCAGGACGTCGAAATCCGCAAGGATTTTTACACGTCCAAGTTCACCGTCGTCAGCCGGTTCCTGGCCGCCGCGCAGGCGCACCAGGAGCGCGGCGACGCCGCCGCCGCCCAGGCCGAGCTGGCCAAGGTGCTCGAACTCGATCCGGCCAATGTACAGGCCCGGCAGGGCTTGTACCGCCTGCGGCGCGGCCAGCAGCACGAGCAGGCGCTGGCGACGGCCAGGACCGCGCTGCGCGATGGCGACAGCGAACGGGCGCTGTCGATGGTCAACATGGTGCTGGCCGAAGAGCCCGGCCACGGCGCCGCCAAGGTCCTCAAGCGCGACGTCGAGGAACCGCTGTTTCGCGAACACTTCCAGGAAATCAGCCTGAAGGATGCGCAGTCCAAGCCGATCAACCTCGACTTCCGCGACGTCAGCGTGCGCATGGTGCTCGAAGCGCTGTCGCAGATCAGCGGCATCAGCTTCCTCGTCGACAAGGAGATTGCCGCCGATCTGCGCACGACGGTGGTGCTGAAGAACGCCGAGATCGACGAGGTGGTCAACCTCATTTTGCGCAACAACCAGTTGCGCAGCAAGGTGTTGAACAAGAAAACCGTGCAGGTGTACCCGGACACGGCCGAAAAACGCAAGGAGTACCAGGAGCTGGTGGTGCGCGCCTTCTATCTGCAGGACGCCAGCGCCGCGCAGATCCAGAGCGTGCTCAAGGGGCTGTTGCGCATGAAGGATATCGTCATCGACGAGCGTCTGAACCTGGTGACGGTGCGCGACACGCCCGAAGCGGTGCGCCTGGCCGAACGGCTGGTCGCGCTGCACGACCTGGCCGAGCCGGAAGTGATGCTGGAGTTGGAAGTGCTCGAGGTGCAGCGCGAGGATTTGTTGAAGCTGGGCGTGCAGTGGCCGAACCAGCTCGGCGTCATTCCGCTGGGCGCGGGCGGCAGTGTCTTGACGATAGACGACCTGCGCAATCTAAACTCGTCCAAGCTGGGCCTGTCGTTTACCAATCCGTCGGTGAGCCTGCGCCAGGATGTCGGCGTCTCGAACCTGCTGGCCAATCCGCGCATCCGCGTGCACAACCGGGAAAAGGCCAGCATCCTGATCGGCGACAAGGTGCCGGTCATCACCACGACGTCGACCGCGACCGGTTTCGTCGCCGAGAACGTCCAGTACCTCGACGTCGGCCTGAAGCTGGCGGCCGAGCCGCTGATCCATCCGTCGGACGACGTTTCCCTGCGCCTGAGCCTGGAAGTGAGTTCGATCGCCAGCCAGGTGTCGACCCCGAACGGCACGCTGGCCTACCAGGTCGGCACCCGCAACGCCTCCACCTTCCTGCGCCTGCACAACGGCGAGACCCAGGTGCTGGCGGGGCTGATCAGCGACCAGGACCGGCGCTCGGCCAGCGGCATTCCCGGCTTGAGCAAGCTGCCGATCATCGGCCGGCTGTTTTCGGCGCCGTCCGACAGCCGCTCGAAAACCGAGATCGTGCTGTCGGTCACGCCCCGCGTGGTGCGCAGCGTCGCCCGCCCGCAGGCGCAGGCGGTGGAATTCTGGTCCGGCACCGAAAACGGACTGAGCGTCAGGCCCCTGCGGCTGTCGGCCGAGCCGCGGCCGGCCGCCGACGCCGGCGCGGCCCCGCTGCGCGCCGACGGCGCCGCGCCCAAGGCGGCCGAGCCGCCGCAATATTTGTGGAGCGGGCCGAACCAGGTCAGGGCGGGCGAGGACTTTACGCTGTCGCTGCGCGTCAAGGCCTCGGGCTCTCCGGCGCCGGTGCAACTGCTCTACGACAGGGCGGCGTTCGAACTCGTCGAGACCATTCCCGCCGCCGCCGCCGCCGCCGCCGCACTGCCGGACGGCGGCGCCGGGCGCCTCGACCTGAACCTGGCCCAGGCGATGAACGGCAGCGCCGAGATCGACGCCACGCTGCTGACGCTGAAACTGAAAGCCAAAGCGTCGTCCGGCGCGGCGGCGCTGCAGGTGGTGGGCGCCGGCAACGCGGCCGGCGCCGCGCTGTCCGCCTATCGCGTCACTATCGCGCCATGAGCGGCGGCGCGGCATGGCGGCGGCGCGGCGGCTTTACCATCATCGAACTGCTGGTGACGGTGGCGCTGGTGTCGATCATGGCCAGCGCCGCCATTCCGGCCGGCGAACTGATCGTCCAGCGCGCGCGCGAACGCGAACTCAGGGAAGTGCTGCGCGCGATGCGCGCCGCGATCGACGAGTACAAGAAGGCCAGCGACCAGGGGCGTATCGCCAGGGCCGTCGGCGAATCGGGTTATCCGAGGCAGCTGGGCGACCTGCTCGGCGCGCGCGACCAGAAAGACCCGAACGGCGCCACGCTGCGCTTCCTGCGCCGCCTGCCACGCAATCCGCTCAACGCGGACCTGGCTGTGCCGGCGCAGCAGACCTGGGGCTTGCGCAGCTACGCGTCCGAGCACGCCCATCCGCAGCCGGGCCGGGACGTGTTCGACGTCTATCCACTCACGCAGGGAAAGGGGATCAATGGTGTGCCATACAAGCAGTGGTAGGGGCGGCGCGGCCGGCTTCACGATACTCGAACTGCTGGTGGTGCTGAGCATTATCGGCACCTTGCTGTCGCTGGCCGCGCCGCGCTATTTCCGCAGCATGGAAAAGACCAAGGAGGCCGTGCTGCGCGAGAATTTGAACACGCTGCGTTCTACCCTCGACCGCTACTACGCGGACCTGGGGGTCTATCCGGCGTCGCTCGAGGAGCTGGTCGGCAAGCGCTATCTGCGCAAGATTCCCGAGGATCCCTTGACCGGCAGCGCGGCGACCTGGGTGGTGGTGGCAGCCGAGGACAAGGCGCAAGGCGTGGTGTCGGACATCCGCAGCGGCGCCCCGGGCAAGGGCCACGACGGCGTCGACTACCGGCAGTGGTGATGCAAGCCGGCCCGCAGCGCGGCTTCACCTACCTCGCGGTGCTGTTCGCCGTGGCGATCAGCAGCATCGTGCTCGGCGGCGCGCTGGCGATGTGGTCGATCGACGAGCGGCGCGACCGCGAAGCCGAACTGCTGTTTGCGGGGGGGCAGGTGCGCCAGGCGATCGCCAGCTACTACGAGGGCACGCCGGGCGCCGACAAGCACTATCCGGCCAACCTGAACGAGCTGCTGGCCGACAGCCGCGTCACGCCGGCGCGGCACCACCTGCGCCGGCTGTATGCCGATCCCATCACGGGTGCGCCGTGGGCGCTGGTGCGTGGCGCCGGCGGCGGCGTCATGGGCGTCTACAGCCCGTCGGCCGGGGCGCCGCTGAAACGCGCCAACTTCGGCGAAAGCGACGCCCTGTTTGCCGGCAAGACCCAATACGCCGACTGGAAATTCGTCTACCAAACGGCGCACAACCGCAACGAGCCGGCGGTGATTTTGCCATGGCGGTGATAGGCAGGCGGCGCCGCCGGCTATCAGAGTTGGTAGTTCCGCCGCTGGTGCATTTCTGAAATACTGATGAGGTCGGGAGTGGAGAAGCGTGCTCCATTCGACTATCTACGGGAGATGCACATGAGGGCGGTACTTTCCAAATTCAGCGGCGGCGTGCTGCGCAACACCATGGCCGGCGCGGCGTTATCCCTGGTCGCGGCAACGGTGTTCGCGGCCTCCGCCACCTACACCTACGACAGCTTGAGCCGCATTAGCAAAATCACCTATAGCAACGGGGTCGTCATTACCTACACCTACGATGCGGCCGGCAACCGCACCACTTACGTGGTGACCGGCGCGCCAAGCTGAGCGTCCCCGCCCCGTAGTTTTACATTCGTTGTACCAGGACGCCCTGTCGCGCGACAGGGCGGCGGCGTCCTGCCGTCTGCATAAAACAAAGGGTGCAAGCACTTGCATCGACACAAGGGGAACGGACATGCGATACACACTCAGACCGACCGGGATGCTGCTTGCGCTCGCCTGCGCAGGCGGCGTCCAGGCGCAGGGCAACACCACCTTCGGCCAGGCGCCGGCGATTGCCTACGACGAGGCGGCGCCGGGCGAGCGCGCCGGCAAGGCCGGCAGCGCCGGCGCCGGCACTCAACAGCCAGGCTATAGCCGGGCCATCATGGCGCCGGTGTCGCCGGCGCAATCCGAGCAGGCGATTTGGGCGCGCACGCCGGCGCGCATGAACCTGGGCGTGGCGCCGCAGGCGGCGCGGCCCAAGAGCGGGGCCAAGGGCACGCTCGGCACCCTGCGCATCGGCGGCGACGCGGCGCCCGCGGGACCGGCCTCGATCCCCGAACTGGCGCGCGCCTTGCGCGGCAACCCGGACCTGATCTATGAATACGTGCGCAACAACATCGAGTACGTGCCGACCTGGGGCCATTTGAAGGGCGGCTACGGCGCCTTGCTCGACAACCAGGGCACCGCCTTCGACCAGGCGGCGCTGATGATCGCGCTGCTGCGCCAGTCGGGCTACACGGCCAGCTTCGTCAAGGGCCGCGTCAACCTGACCGCCGCGCAAGTGCACGACTGGCTGGGCGTCGATACGAGCAAGGTGTGCGCGGTGCTGAACCTGATGGGATCGGCGCAAATCCCGGTGGCGTCGGTCACCGCGACGGCCGCCGGCAGCTGCCCGGGTTCGACCGCGGCATTGCACAGCATGAAGTTCGACCACGTGTGGGTCAAGGTGAACATCGGCGGCACTTTCTATTACTTCGATCCGAGCTACAAGGCGCACACCTTCAAGCCGGGCATCAACGTGGCGGCGGCGGCGGGCTACAACGCCAGCGGTTTCCTGAGCGGCGCCACCACGGGCGCCGTGGTGACCGCCGATTACGTGCAGGGCCTGAATCGCGGCAATGTGCGCGGCAACCTCACCAGCTACGCCAACAACCTGGCCACCCACCTGCGCGCCAACTACCCGGCGGGCACGCTCGACGACGTCGTCGGCGGCATGAGCATCGTCCCGCACGCCGGCAGCGCGCTGCGCCAGGCCAGCTTGCCGTACCAGGACACGACCGTCGCGCTGACCGAATGGAGCGCCGACGTGCCGGCCAATTACAAGCCGACCCTGCGCGTGCAGTACCAGGGCATCGACAGCACCTTCAGCTCGGACGCCATCTATGGCCGCCGTCTGAGCATCAGCTACAACGCCTCGAACCAGCCGGTGCTTTCGCTCGACGGCGCGGCGCTGGCGACGGGCACGGCCACCACGCCCGGCACCTACGGCACCGTCTCCTTCGTCGTCACCCACGGCGCCTACGCCCAGACCTTCGCCAACCAGTCGTTTACCCAGCAGATCAAGGCCGGCGGTACCTTCCTGATCGGTAACGGATGGGGACCCGCCGGGCGCGGCCCGGTCGACCTGCACCGCGGCCGCCTCGACGAGGCACTGGCCGCCGGTGCGGCCGCCGGCTCCGAAGCGGTGCTCGGTTCGACGCTGGCGGTGCTGTCGTCGAGCTGGCTCGGCCAGGTCAACCATTCCACCTACATCACCGACCGGCTGGCGAAGACCAACACCTTGTTCCACCACCAGGTCGGCATTGCCGGTTATAACACCGCCGCTTTCGTCGACTTGCCGGGCAATATGCTCAGCGTCGTGAGCCAGGAAGGCAACGTCGGCAAGGAAGCGGCCGTGTTCTTCAGCTCGTCGATGTATTCGAGCATCTTCGAGTCCACCGCCGTGCAGCAAACCACCGGCGGCAGCGCCGTCTCGACGGTCAAGCTGATCGACCAGGCCGTGGCGGCCAACGACAAGATCTTCGACGGCACGGCCGCCAACTTCGCCTCGGCGGTCCAGCCGAACCTGGTTGGCTGCGCCAGCTGGTTGGCCGGCTTCCAGAGTGCGGTCGCGGCCGGGCGGCGCCTGATTTTGCCGGCCCGCTGCAACCTGACCGAGGGCAGTTGGACCGGGGCGGGCTACTTCAGCGTGCTGGTCAACGCCAGCGGTTCGAGCATCGGCGCCATCATTGGCGGCGGCATGGCGGGCGGCTTCTCCACCAGCCCGCTGGCGCCGGCCACCACGGCCGGCAACACGCTGATCAATTCGGTGAGCCCGTTCACGCTGAAGCCGGCCACCGGCTCGGCCTGGGGCGATCCGATCGATATGACCAAAGGCCACTACCTGCACCTGCAGAGCGACCTGACCACGGGCGTCGACGAGTTCCCGCTCAGCCTTAAATTCGCGCGCACCTATACGTCCGGTAACAGGACGCAGGACGGCGCGCTCGGCAAAGGCTGGAGCAGCAATATGTTCGCCAGCGTGGCGGTCGGCTCCGATGGCTTCCAGGGCATGGGCGAGGACTCGGCGCTGGACGCGGTCGGCGCGATCGCCGCGAAGCTGGTCTCGCTCGACCTGATGACGGACACCGCCAAGCCGTTGACCAATATGGTGCTTGCAACGCTGAGCCAGCGCTGGTTCGGCGAACAGATCATCAACAACACGGTGGTGGTCAAGCAGGGCTTGAACGGCGAAGTGTTCGTCAAGCTGCCCGGCGGCCAGTTCAACAGCCCGCAAGGCAATGCCGCCAAGCTGGGCGTCAACGTCGATGGCACGTATTTCTACGAAACGCTCAACAAGGCCGTACTCAGCTATGACAGCGCGGGCAAGCTGGCCACCTATACCCACCCGGCCGGCATCGCGGTCAGGTATGTGTACAGCGGCCGCCTGTTGACGCAGGTGAGCAATAGCGTCGGCCGCTCGCTCACCATCACCCATGTCGGCGGGCGCGTCAGTTCGGTCTCCGACGGCGCGCGCACCGTCAACTTCACCTACGACGGCAGCGGCAACCTGGCGACGTCGAAGGACGCGATGAGCCAGACCACGACCTACCAGTACGATCTGCCGGGCCGCTTGACCAAGGTCTTCTATCCGGCCAACCCGACGCTCGCCGCGCTGACCAATGTGTACGACACGCTGGGACGGGTACAGACCCAGACCAATGTGCACGGCAAGCTGTACGACTACTACTTCGCCGGATCGCGCTCGGAGGAGGTGGGGCCGTATGGCCAGAGCCGCGTCTCCTACCTCGATGCCCAGGGCAAGATCCTGAAGTCGGTCGATCCGCTTGGCCGCGTCGACGTCACCACCTACGACGGGCACAGCCGTCCGACGCGGACGGTGATGCCTGAAGGCAATGCGATCGAGTACGTCTACGACGACGCGCCGTGCGCCGCGCAGCTGCGCTGCTCGCATAACGTGAAAACCGTGCGCCACTTGCCGAAACCGGGTTCGGGCTTGCCGATCCTGAGCGACAGCATGAGCTACGAAAGCGCCTTCAACAAGCTGGCCAGCGCCACCGACGCCATGTTGCGCACCACCAGTTATACCTACACGGCGCAGGGCAATCCCTTGACCGTCACGTCCCCGGCGGACAGCCTTGGCCAGCAGCCGACGACGACCTTTGCCTACACCGCCTTCACGGCGGCCGGCTTCCCGCCGTTCTATTTGCAGACCTCCGATACCAGCAAGATTTCGGCGAGCGCGACGGTGCTGCGCACGACGGCCTACAACGCCAGCAACAAGTACGTGCAGCAGTCGGTCACCACCGACGCCGGCACGGGCCAGTTGAACCTCACCACCACGTCCACCTATGACGGCGTCGGCAACCTGACGCTGGTGGACGGTCCGCGCGCCGACGTCAGCGATACGGTGGCGATCGCCTACAATGCGAACCGCCAGCCGATCCAGGTCACCGACGCGCTCGGCAAGATGGCCAGGAGCGTCTACGACGCCGACGGCCGCAAGGTGCGCAGCGCAACCCAGGTCGGACCGCAGTGGCTGGTGGCTTGCCACAGCTATTCGGCCAGCGGCAAGGTCTTGAAGAATTGGGGGCCGGCCACCATGGCGTCCGACGCCGCCTGCCCCGTTGCGGCCGCTCCTCTGTCGGTGACCGACTACAGTTACGACGACCTGGACCGGAACGTGCGCGTGGTCGAGAACTTGACCGCGGCCGAAGGCGGGAACCGGATCACGGACACCGCCTACTTCCTGGACAACAAGGTGCAGCTCGTCAGCCGCGCCGTCGGCACCGCGCTGGCCCAGCAGTATGCGCGTTACACCTACACGCCGAACGGCCAGATCGCCACCATCACGGACGCCAAGAACAACTTGACCACGCACGTGTACGACGGCCATGAGCGCAAGCTCAAGACGATGTACCCGGACAAGGTGACGGCCGGCGTTTCGTCCGCCACCGACGTCGAGCAGTTCGCGTATAACAATGCGGGCAACCTGACCAGCTACGTGAAACGCGGCGGCGAGACGGTCGCCGTCGGCTACGACAACCTGGGCCGCGTGCTCTCGCGTTCCTACCCGAACGCCGCCGAGAACGTCCAGTTCGGCTACGACCTGCTGTCGCGCCAGACGTCGGCGCGCTACGCCAACGGCAGTTTCGACATCAGCTCGGTGTTCGACAACGCCAGCCGCCTCACCAGCGTCAACGCGGGCGGGAAAGTGCTGGCGTATCTGTACGATGCGGCCGGCAACCGCGTCCGCACCACCTGGCCGGACGCCACGCCGTTCTACGTGAGCACCGACTACGACGCGCTGAACCGCCCCACCGCCATCAAGGAGATGGGCGGCGTGGCGCTGGCCACCTACGGCTACGACGACCTGTCGCGCCGCGCCACGCTGACGTTCGGCAACGCCACCAGCACCACGTACGGCTACAACACGCAAGGCGGCCTGGCCAGCGTGGCCCAAAACCTGGGCGGTACCGCGCAGGACAACACCTGGACGTTCACCCGCAACCAGGTGCAGGATCTGGCTGGGCATTCGTGGAGCAACGATATCTACCAGTGGAGCGGTTTCACCAACGGCAGCCGGAACTACACCGCCAACGGCCTGAACCAGTACACCGCGGCGGCCGGGGCGGCCATTGCGCACGATGCCAACGGCAATCTCAGCGGCACCGGCGTGTGGACCTATGCCTACGACGGCGACAACCGCCTGAAGTCGGCCAGCAAGGCCGGCCTGGCCGCGACGCTGGTCTATGATGCGCTGGGGCGCCTGCGTCAAAGCGTCATCGGCGCCGGCACCAAAAACTTCCTGTATTCGGGCAACATGATGGTCGGTGAATACGATGCGGCCGGCAACTTGCTGCAGCGCTATGTCCACGGCGCGGGGGCCGACGAGCCGCTGGTGCGCTACCAGGGCGCCACGACCGCCAACAAGAGCTGGTTGTATGCCGACCATCTGGGCTCGATCGTCGCCAACGCCGACAGCGCCGGCACGGCCAGCGCCACCATGGCTTACGGGCCGTTCGGCGAAGCCGCCGCCAGCAATGACGTGCGTTTCGGTTATACGGGGCAGTTGCATTTCGGCGAACTGGGCTTGTCTTACTACAAGGCGCGCTTCTACTCGCCGGCCATGGGCCGCTTCCTGCAGACCGATCCCGTCGGCACCGTTGACGGCTTGAACCTGTATGCCTATGTCGGCAACAATCCCGCCAACCGGACCGATCCGAGTGGCGCGGTGGCCGAAACCGTCTGGGATATCGCCAACCTGGTGATGGGCGGCGCTTCGCTGGCCTACAACATCAAGCAGGGCCACTATGGATGGGCCGCGGTGGATGCCGTCGGGCTGGTCTATGACGGCATCGCCACCGGTGTGCCGTTCCTGCCGGCGGGCGCCAGCGCGGGCCTGAAGGCATACCGCGCCGGCGTCGGCGTCAAGAATGCCGTGACGGTCGGCACCGACGTCGCGCATGTTGCCGCGGTGGCGCACCCGATCGCCAAAGCGGCCAGCACCACGACCCGGGCCGCGACCGAGGGCACGCAGATTCACCGCGCCACCGGCGCCGCGGTCGACCTGAGCGAAAACGCGCGCAACTTCCTGCCCGGCGCGAACCGGGCGAGCGGCATCCAGCCGGACGTGTCCTGGGCCAACGCGCCTGGCGTCTGGGCCGACTTGACCACGGCCGGCCAGTGGGGCGCGCACGTGAGGAAGTACGGCGCGAGCTTCGGCGAAGGGATTCCTTTGCTTTACGAGCGCGGAAAGGGCATGATTGACACTCTCAGGATTCGTCCCGGCGCGGGCGTGGGCTTGACCGCCATCGAGTCCGGCTATTTAGGTGTGTGCCAATAATGGGTTATCACGTATCAATCGTTCGTACCAAAAACGGGCAGCCTCTGCCCATCTCAAAAGATGAGGTGGAGGCGGCGCTCGCCGGCATGGGGGGGCGGCTGGCGATCGACCGGCAGCATACGGCCGGTGTGCAGCTGTTTGATACCGCCAAGGGCGACGGCAGCGAGTTGCTCATTCTCCAGGACGGCGAACTGTGGAGTAGTAGTCCCGGCGAACCGTTCGTCGCCTTGATGATCGAGTTGGCGCAGCGGCTCGGTGCGCGCGTGCGGGGCGAAGAGTTTGAAACCTACCGCAGCGTCGACGAGGTGTACGACCATCCCGACGACGCCGCCTTGCGCGGGCCCGCGCCCCGCCCCGACGCCGAGGTGAAGCGTTCGGCCGCCTGGGGGGAGTGGCGCGGTCGGCTCATCGCCGTCGGCATATGGATGTTGATCGGTTTGGTTTTTATCGTCGGCAGCAAATTGTTCGGCGCTTGATACGCTAATCGCTGTAAAGCAAGAACGCCCGGTGCCGCTTACCGGGCGTTTTGCATTCGGTTTTTCTTCCATAAGTTAGCCATCTCACGCTCGGAAGAGGTTGCGGTTCCAATTTAGGCCCGATAGCGGTATATTGGCGCGCTGACAACCACGAGGAACTCAGCATGCAAGATGATTTTAAGCCTGCAGCACCGCAACAAGCTGGCGAACCCACAGCGCGTAGCCAGTTCTACAATCCCGGGAAATTACTCGACAAGGTGAGCGAACAGTTGAGGGTTAGCAACGACGCAGCCTTGTCTCGCGTGTTGAAAATCGCCGCTCCCGTCATCAGCAAGATTCGTCACGGCCATTTGCCTGTGCGGGCATTTTTCTTGCTGCGCATGAACGAGGTCAGCGGCCTGTCCATCGTCGAACTGTGCGCCGTCCTGGGCGACCGCCGACGCAAGTTTCGAATGGCGTAGGCCGATACTGGCGCGCCGCATGTGGAAAGGGGGCTGGGCGGTTTTGTCCAGTGTAACGGCCTGGTAAGCGACAATTATCTTGACGGGTAGGCGACAACTAGTACGACACCGGCGGCCGGCTGTCTTGGAGTGATGGGCGTAAAAAAGCCCGCTCTGGGCGGGCTTGGAATCGATGATCTATCTTGCAGTCCTTCATGATTCCATTTGCAGTATGGCGAGACGCGCAATTGAACGGAACAATTTGATGGTGAGTGCCTTTGCACCAAATCTCATGAGACCCCTTTCCTTGTCGAAAGAACTCGTAGCCATGCTTTTTCAGGAGCTCCGTGACAAGTCTGTAATACCCATTCATCCAGGGTAGAGTCGCAGATCCGTCACTGGCTGCGCGACTGGCTGGGAATGAAGTTGCAGCGAAAGAAGTTCCACTGTTGCCAGATTAAGTTCTTTCACGAGCTCGTCCATTGTCGGCGCCTCGCACACCAAGCCCTTGAGATCCCCGCTCGTTGCAACGTAAACTCCGGCATCCTGGTCGTGCAAGAGGTTGACTCTCAGCTTCAGGGGGATGCCCAGCCTAGCGGCCTGTTTCCAGAACGGAAAACCGATCCTGTACATAACTATCCCCCTAATACCATCAAAATAAAAGATGTTTCGCACGTTGCAGACGTACTTAAATTACGAATTTAGTATAGCTCCTAGCAGAGTTTAATGCCCATACAACTCAAAATTTAGCTCGATAGTATAGCGGCTTAGCTCACGTTGTAGAGGTGCTACCGTGAGGCTTGCGCTGCGTCAGGTCACCCAAAGAGGACGCTGTAGAGGGGGGGCTCGATACCAGGTGTGGCGCGAACAGCATGTTGAGACAAGGTCCGTTCGATTTCCCCAAACAACGGTCTCAACGCCATGTCTTCGTTCAGGCAGGCGGCGCTCAATTGTTCCAGCCCTTGCACGACCTGTTGCGACTGGGCCGGCGCGGCGCAGCGTTCGAGTAACTCTTCCAGCAGAAAGCCGAACGCCCGCACTTCTAGTCGCTGCAGCGCCGCCGCGTGCGGCGCTTGTGGGTCGTAGAAGGATGCGGCGCCGAAGTCGCCCAGCAGGGCGCGGCCTTGCTGGCAATGCAGGATGTTGTGGCCGTACAAGTCGCCGTGCATGATGCCGCGGCGGTGCAGGTGCGTGGCCGCCGACGCGATACCGCGGGCGATGCCAAACAGCGCGTCGAGGTCGAATTGCTTGCCGCTCGGGTAGATGTCGCGCGTGCACGAGTCCAAGTTCGGCGGCCCCGCCAGATTGCCGAATTGCGGATCGATCAGCGCCATCACCAGGCCGTGCACGTCGGCCGGGTGGTCTTTCACTTGGCCTTGCACCGGGATCAGGTTCGGATGGGCGCCGGCGCTGATGCAGGCCGCCATTTCGCAGCGCGGCAAGCCGTCGCTGGTCACCGAGCCCTTGAACAGTTTGACGGCGACGGCGTGCGTGTCGTCGCCGCGCCGGTGCGCGGCCCGATGGATGACGCCGGATGCGCCTTCGCCCAATTGATCCTGGATCTGCAATTGCTGCCAGGCGATGCCGCTGATCGGCGTGTCGGCCAGCGCGGCGATTTCGCGCTTTTCGCAGAAGGGGTTGCCGGCGTACGCCAGCCACGTCAGGCGTGGCAGTTGCAGCAGCCAGTCCGGCAGTTCGGTCAAGCGGTTGGCGGCGATGCGCAGCAATTCCAGGCGGGTGCAGGCGGCCAATTGCGCCGGCAGCGTGCGCAGTTGGTTGCCGGCGAGCATCAGCTTCTGGAGTTGGGCGCAGGCGCCTATCCCGGCGGGCAATTCGGCTATCTGGTTGTCGGTCAGGACCAGCCAACGCAGCGCCGCCGGCAGCGACTTGGCCGATACCGTGTGGATACGGTTGGCCTTGAATCCGACCATGCTTAACCGGGGGCAACGGCCCAGCACCTCGGGCAGTTCGGTGAATTGGTTGTCCGAACAGAAAATGATGCGCAGCTTGCCCAGGCGCGACAAATCATCGGGCAGCGTCGACAGGGCGTTGCCGGACAGGTCGAGGATTTCGAGTGTGTCGGCCAGCGCGAAGATCTCGCGCGGGAACTCGGTCAGGCCGCAAGCCAGTTGCAGGCGTTGAATGCCCATCAGTTTTCCGCTGCGTAGCTGGTCGAGGGTGTGCATGGGCAGATGGCCGGAGGCTGGTAAACGTAGGAGCGCCGCAGTTTACCACTCGCGACTATGTCCAGCGGCAAATCCGGCGCAGCCATGGTTGTTGTATTGACACGACGTTGAGTAATTGATACTGAAATATTGTTGATATTTATCAAAAGCTTAAATATTTCCCAATCGCAAAATGGATTCAACCTAAGGGAGGTAGTCATGAGCGAGCAACGGGCAAGTAGCGCTTCTGCGGCTTTATGCAGATGGGAAATCGTTCAATATGGAATTGAACTGGCCGCCGTGCAGGGGGAGCGCCAGGCCGAGGCCTATATGACCGAACAGGGCATCGGCAGCGAGGTAATTTTCCGCGTGTTAAACCAGCCGGATAACCGGCGCGAGGGCAACGTCAATGCCGAGGAGTTCAGGCTCAGGCGCTGCGTCTGGCTGCTGTTTAGCTATTGGCGCGGAGCCACCCTGATACGCGGGCGGGGCGATCGCGGCGTCGCGCAGGGCGCTGATTGAGCCGAATCGGAATGTCCTGGCCGGCGCGGTGTAAAATTCGTCCGCCGCAGTGAGGCGGCGCACACGCTTAAAGGAAGAACCAGAATGACCGTATTTGCCATGTCCGTATTCGACGCCACCATCGTCCAGGACGGAAACGAGCTGTTCAAGGGCCGCGGCTCGGCCACCCAATGGGCCGAGCGGGTCGCCGCCGAGTTGAAAATTGAAGTGACGGTCGAGAAATTGGGCAACGGCTGGGTGCTGCGCGGCCGGGTCGACGGCGTCGATTGCGTTTGGGCCGTGTACGGCCAGCGCATCAAGCGCCTCGACTGACGCCCCCGGCGTCATCGGCGCGCGGCCAGCAGGCCCGAGCCGACGATCAGCAGCATCGCCAGCAGCGCTTCCCAGCGCAAGGCATCGCCCCACAGCCAGACCCCGAGCAGCGCCGAAAACACCACGGTGAGGTAGGCGAGGCTGGCCACCAAGTATTTGCGGCCACGCTGGTAGGCGTGCGTCATCGCCAGTTGGCCCAGCAGGCCGAACAGGCCCACCCCGAGCAGCGGCCAGACGTTGTCCGCGCCGACCGGTGAGAAGCCCGGACCGGCCACCAGCCAGGCCAGGCCGAAAAGGCTGGAGATGGCGAAGAACCAGAACACGGTGCGCCATGACGGTTCGCCCAGCAGGCCCAGCTCGTATACTTGCAGCAGGGTGAAGGCGCCGAGCACGCCCGAGGCCAGGCCGACCAGGCCGGCCAGCCATTGTTCCGCCGTCAGCGAGGGCCGCAGCAGCAGCGCGATGCCGGCAAACCCGAGTAGCAGGGCCAGCAGGATCAGCGGCGTCGGCCGTTCGCGCAGCTTGAGCGTGCACAGCACCGCGAAGGCCAGCGACGAGGTGTAGCTGAGCGTGACGGCGGTCGACAGCGGCAGGTGGGTCAGGGCGTAGAACGTCGCCAGCAGCGCCAGGTAGCCGACCAGGCTGCGGCGGGCGTGCGCGCCCCAATGCGCGCTCCATGGCGAGTGGCCGCGCCAAGCCATCGCGCCGCCCAGGCACAGCGCGCCGATGCTGGTGCGCCAGAACAGCAGTTCGACCGCGCCGAAGGCGCCGGCGCCCCATTTCACGCAGGCGCTCATCAGCGCGAAACACAGCGCCGCCACTACCATCCAGCCG
The DNA here is from genome assembly GCF_046115965.1 of Janthinobacterium sp. CG_23.3. Classification (NCBI taxonomy): domain Bacteria; kingdom Pseudomonadati; phylum Pseudomonadota; class Betaproteobacteria; order Burkholderiales; family Oxalobacteraceae; genus Janthinobacterium; species Janthinobacterium sp. CG_23.3. Next base: position 15,210 of record NZ_JBJXIB010000026.1, read on the forward strand.
GAGCCGAGGCCTTGCCGCTTGCTATTCACCGGCGCGTCCTGGCATCGTTAGCGCCGCACCAGGGCGATCAGGTAGCGGCAGGGCGTCTCGCCCGGGTTGAGGAAGGTGCAGTCTTCGGGCGAGCCCAGTTGCAGGCAGTCGCCGGCCTCCAGCCGGTGCTCCAGCGCGCCTTCGATGAACACCAGCGTGCCCTGCATAACAATGATCTGTTCGTGGTGGAAGCTGAACGCGCTGGCCGGGTAGGGCACGCGCACGCGCGCCGGCAATTCGATTTCCAGGTGCTCCAGCACGCCGCCGCCGGGCGGCGATATGGTGCGCCGGGTGTAGCCGGTTCCGGGGTCGCGCCACACCACCTGCTCGGCGCGCCGGCTGACGCGTTTGCCGGACTGCTCCGCCAGCGCCAGCAGCACCGACAGCGCCAGGCCCAGCGCGCCGGACAGGCGCCCCAGCACCGTGGCCGTCGGGCTGGCCTCGCCGCGCTCGATCTTGCTGATCATCGCCTTGGACACGCCGGAGCGCTCCGCCAGGTCCGTTAGCGACCAGTTGCGCGCGGCGCGTTCGCGCTTGACGCGTTGGGCGATGGCCAGCGTCAGGTCGTTCGGCGCCGCCGCGTCGCCGGTATCGGTGGCGCTCATCGCGGCTTAGCCGTCGACCGCTTGCAGCGGAGTGTCCAGGATCAGCTGGTAAAACGCCAGGTCGAGCCAGCGGCCAAACTTGAAGCCGGCCTGGCGAATCGTGCCGGCGTGCTCGAAGCCCAGCTTGGCGTGCAGCGCGATGCTGGCCTCGTTGGCGGCGTCGATGCCGCCGACCAGCGTGTGGACGTCGCGCGCGCGCGCCACTTTGATGAGTTCTTCCAGCAGCTTGCGGCCCAGGCCGGCGCCGCGGTGGTCGTTGTGGACGTAGATCGAATGCTCGACGCTGTACTTGAAGGCCGGGAACGCGCGGAAGGTGCCGTAGCTGGCGAACGCCATCAGCGTGCCGTCGTCGTTCTCGTAGCCGAGCACCGGAAAGTGCTGGCTATTCTTGGCGGCGAACCACGGCCCCATCGTCGCCAGCGCGCGCGGGTGGTAGTCGTACAGCGCGGTCGAGTGGACGATGGCGTCGTTGAGGATGGCGAGGATGGCCTCGGCGTGGCGTTCTTCGGTGCACATGACGAGATGCATAGCTGGCCCTTGGGTGACATTCGAATATCCAATATAGTAGACGAATTATCTCCTTTGGTAAACAATCTCATCTCCGGTGATCAGGCCGCCGCCAGCACCACCGCGTTGCGGCCGGCGCGCTTGGCGCCATACAGGGCGTCGTCGGCCGCCTGCAGCAAGGCTTCGGCGCCGCTCCCGTCGCCGGCCAGGCGCACCGCCACGCCGACGCTGACGGTGACCTTGCCGGCGCTCGCTTGCGCATGCGGCATGGCCAGCAGTTCAACCCCCCGGCGTAGCGCCTCGGCCAAGTTGGCCGCCACCTCGGCGCCGGTGTTGGGCAGCACGATGGCGAACTCTTCGCCGCCATAGCGCGCCGCCAGGTCGCCGGCCCGCCGCGCCCCCGCCAGCAGCAAGGCGGCGACGCTTTTCAGGCAGGCGTCGCCGCGCTGGTGGCCATAGCAGTCGTTGTATTTCTTGAAATGGTCGACGTCGATCATGAGCAGCGCCAGCGGCTGGCCGGTGCGGCCGGCGCGGGCCCATTCGGCGGCCAGCATCTCGTCGAAACGGCGGCGGTTGGCCAGCCCGGTCAGGCCGTCGGTGGCCGACAGGGTGGCCAGGCGGCGGTTGGCGTCCTCCAGCTGCGCGGTGCGCTCGGTAACGCGCAGCTCCAGGCTGTCGTGCAGGCGCGCGTGGGCGATGGCGAATCAATCCGCCAAGAATCTCGGCAGTTTTCCTGTCGTGCAGGCGCGCGTGGGCGATGGAAATCATCGCCTGGGCGCCGAGGATGCGCAAAAATTCGACGCGCTCGGCGGTGAACGAGGCCTCCGCCAGGTTGTTTTCCAGGTACAGCATGCCGACCACCTGCGCCGCCTGCTTGATCGGCAGGCACATCACCGAGCGCGGCCGCTGCGCCAGCACGTACGGGTCGGCGCCGAAGCGGGGCGAGGCGCCGATGCGGTCTTCGATGATCTCGGCGCCGCTGCGCGCCACGTAGCGCAGCAGCGACAGCGGGAATTGGGCGTCGCCGGCGCCGTCCAACTCCAGCGGGCGCTGCTGCAGCACGGCCGCGCTGTCGGTGCCGATATCGCCTTCCAGTCGCCAGACCTGCTCGTTTAGCAGCAACAGACGCGCCAGCTGGGCGCCGGAGTTCTCGCGGGCGATCGTCAGCAGTCGTTGCAGCACGTTGCGCAGGCCGATTTCGTTCGACAGCGCGTGCGTCGCCTTCAGGACCGAGGCTAGGTCGAGGGCGCTATTGGCCGCGCCGCTGCCGTTGACGGTGATCGCGCCCGGGTCGCCCAGGCGCATTGCGCCGGCCGGATGGCCGGCGGCGCCGCGCAGCAGCGCCCCGTGGCGGGCGCCCAGTTGCGCGACCTTGCCGTCGGCGCCCCACTGGCGGTACTGTGCCAGCGCGTCGTGCAGGAAGACGCCGGCGACGCGTGGCTGGCCCTGCTCAAGCCAGAATTCGCCGCACAGTTCGTTGGCCAGCGCCTCGACGCTGCCGTGGCCGCCGTCGCGCGCGGCCTCGATGGCCAGTCGGTAGTAGCGCGCCGCCGCGCCGGCGTGCTGGCGCTGGCGGGCGTACTCGGCCCGCGCCAGCAGGTGTTTGGCGGCGTAGTTGTCCGGCCCTTGCGCCGCCCACCCCGCCAGTTGCGCCAGCATGGCTTGGGCGCGCGCCAGCACGGCGCCGGCGTCGCCGCGCCGTGGCGCGCGGCGCAGCGCGCGCAGCCAGATCAGCGCGGTGTAGAAGGTGGTTTCGGGAACCTTGGACTGGTCGCGCAGGATCTGCGCGACGACGTCGAGGTGGCCGGCCAGCGCCTCGGCGTCGGCGCAGTCGAAGAGATAGGCGTTGCGGATTTTGCCCTGGTAGAAATAGGCCTGGTACAGGCGCGAGCCGCCGTGCTCGGCCAGGAACGCCGCCTCGCTGAAGCCGTCGTCGTCGTAGCTGTCGCCGCGCCGGGTCAGGCCCATCAAACATTTGGCCGGCTGCAGCGCGCCGGCGATCAGGCAGTCGGCCAGGTCGCGCTGGCCGTTGGCGCGCATCAGCGCCAGGTCGCGCTCGCCCGCCCGCAGCAGCTCGGGCAGGTACAAGCCCCAGATCAGGCGGTCGGTGGCGCGCACCGCCGCCACCACGCCGAGGTTGACCGGGTCGCCGCCGGCCAGCGCGCCGTGGAAGGCGTCGTCGTACAGCGCGTCGCAGCTGCGCAGCGGCCGCGTCCAGTGTTGGATCAGGGCGCCGAACATCAGGCCGGTGAGGGTGCGCGCCTGCTGGTTGTCGCGCCGCTTGGCCAGCGCCAGCGCCATGGCGCCGAAGCGGTAGGCGCGCTCGCCGTCGTGCGCGCGGGCGCCCAGGATGGCGGTGTAACTGATGTAGGCGACGGCGGTGAAATCGCTGTTGCCCTGCTGTAGCGACAGGCGCGTCATCGACAGCGCCATGACGCGGCTCAGGTGCTGCTGGCCGGCGTAGTAGCTGGCCATCCACAGCCCCTGCATCATCTCCATCGCGGCGCGCGCGGCCGGATCGGCCATTTCGGGCGCCGCCGTCAATTCGTCCATGCCGCGCCCGGCGCTCAGGCGCTCGGCGTCGGCCAGGATCGCCGCGGCGCCGGCCTGCAGCGCGGCGTCGTCGGCGCCGACCTCGATACCCAGCAGGGCCAGGCCGCCGCGCTGGATGGCGATGGCGTCCGCCAGCCGGCCCTGCAACTGGTACTGGCGCGCCTGCACGGCGATGCAGCGGGTGTGCTGCAGCGGCGTCGCGCAGCGCGCCGGCAGCAGCGGATAGATCGCCTCGGCGGCGTCGAATTCACCGCACAGGTAGGCCGCCTCGGCTGCGCCCAGTTGCAGGTCGAGGTACAGCTCGCGGTGGCTGTCCCAGGCGCGCTGCGGCAGCAGTTCGAGGCCGACGCGCATGTGCCGCAGCGTCGCCTGGAAGGCGGCCGCGGCGCGCGCCTTGAGGCCGGCGCGGCAATTCAGGGCGGCCAGTTGCAGGCGCTCGTCGGGGGCGTCGATCAGCTCGCGGCCGGCGTTGAGCTGCTCGGCGATGGCGAACACCTGCTCGTCGAGCGCCGCCGCCGGCGCGTGGCGCAGCAGTTGGCGGCCGATGTGCAGGTGGTTGCGCCGGTGCGCGTCGGGGTCGGCCACCGCGTACGCGGCCTGCTGCACGCGGTCGTGCAGGAAGCGGTAGCCGATGTCGGCGCCGTCGGCGTCGGCGTCCAGGTATTTGTAGCGCTGGTCGAGCGGGTGGATCAGGCCGGCTTGCAGCGCCGGCCACAAGTGCCGCTGGGTTTGCTGGGGCGAGCGCTGCGCGACGGTTGCCAGCGTCGCCAGTCCGACGCGGTTGCCGAGCGCCGCCGCCAGTTGCAGCAGGTGCCGGGTCGGCCGCGGCAGCAGGGCTATTTTCGCCAGCATCAGGTCGACCACGTTGTCGGTGTAGTTGGCGCGCTCCAGCGCCGCCATGTCCCAGCGCCAGCCGTCCAGCTCGAAGTGGTAGCGCAGGTGGCCGGCGTCGTGGATCGCCTGCAGGAACTGGTTCAGGAAGAAGGGGTTGCCGCCGGTCTTGCGGTAGCACAGCGCCGTCAGCGCGGCGCACGCGGCGGCCGGCGCGCCCAGGGTGTCGGCGATCAACTGCGCCACCTGGGTCTCGCTCAGCGGCCCCAGCGTCAACGTGGTGAGGCGCACGCCGGCCTGTTGCAGCCGCGCGCCCAACGCCGCCAGCGGGTGCGCGGCGTCGACCTCGTTGTCGCGGTAGGCGCCCAGCAGCAGCAGGTGGCGCTGCTGCGGGTCGCAGATGAACAGTTCGAGCATCGTCAGGGTCGCCGCGTCGGCCCATTGCAGGTCGTCGACGAACAGCACGAGCGGATGCGCGGCCGAGGCAAACACCCGGACGAATTGGCGTAGCAGGCGGTGCAGGCGGTGCCGCGCCTCGACGGGCGCCAGCGCCGTCGCCGCTTCGGTGGCGCCGACCACCAGCGCCAGTTCGGGGATCAGCTCGACCATTACCCCGAGGCCAGCGCCGAGCGCCTCGCGCAGCGTCGCCGCCCACTGGCGCAGCTGCGCCTCCGGCTCGCCCAGCAATTGCCGCACCAGCCCGCGGAAGGCCTCGACCAGCGGCGCGTAGGGCAGGTCGCGGCGGTACTGGTCGAACTTTCCCGAGATGAAAAAGGCGCGCCGCGCGGCGATCGGCTTGTGCACCTCGTGGACCACGGCCGACTTGCCGATGCCGGAGTAGCCGGCCAGCAGCAGCATCTCGCTGGGGCCGGCGCTGGCCCGCTCGAAGGCGTCCAGCAACGTGGCGACGTCGGCTACGCGGCCGTACAGTTTTTGCGGAATCAGCAGGCGACCGCTGTGGTCGGAGCGGCCGGCGCCGTGTTCGCCCTCGCCGTCGCCGTCGCCCTCGCCGGCCAGGCCGGGGGGGCGCGCCAGCGCCTGGCAGCGTTGCAAGTCCCTTTTCAGGCCGTGCAGGCTCTGGTAGCGCTGCTCGGCGTTTTTTTCCAGCAGGCGCTGCAAGACCGCCAGCAGCGGTCCCGGCAAGTTCTCCAGCGGCGGCAGCGACCAGTCCGGCGCGCGCGCCAGATGGCAGTGCACCAGCTCCATGGCGTCGGCGGCGGCGAACGGCGGTTGGCCGGTCAGCAGTTCGTACAGGGTGGCGCCGATGGCGTAGTAGTCGGCGCGGTAATCGACGACGCGGTTCATGCGCCCGGTTTGTTCCGGCGCCATGTAGTGCAGCGTGCCCTCCAGCGTGCGCGGATGGGCGGCCGTCGCGGTTTCCTGTTCCAGCTCGCAGGAAATGCCGAAGTCGATCAATTGCAGGCGCCGCCGTTCGGCGTTCCAGACCAGGTTGGCGGGGTTGATGTCCTTGTGGATGACGCTGTTGGCGTGGACCACCTCGAGCGCCGCGCACAGTTGCAGGGCGATTTCGAAGAAGTCGGCTAGCGGCAGCGCCGCCGGCGTCATCGCGTCGGCGTTGGCGGCCAGCCCGCGCAGCAGCTTGTTGAGCGAGTCGCCGCCGATGTCTTCCTGGATGATGGTCCAGCGCCCGGCCTGCCGGCGTAGCGCCAGCGGGCGCACCACGCCGGCGTCGCCGCAGCGCTGGGCGATCGCGTATTCGCGCTTAAACTGGGCGACTTCCTGGAACGACGGGAAATTTTGGTTCAGGATTTTGACGATCAGCGCGCTGCGGTCGTGCGTGGAGCGGGCCCGGTAGACCAGCGAGCGCGCGCTGCTGTGCAAGCTTTCGATAATCTCGTAATCGTAAGAAGCGTCCACGTTTTCCTCAAAATAGACGCTTCAGCTAGCAAACGCGGCCTTGAATAACGACATTGTTTATTGGTGTTGAGCTACATCAGGCGTCGAGTATAAACGATGATGGCCGATGTAACTTGGTTGACAAGGCTGGCGACGCGGCGACGCGGTTTAGTTCCGGCATGTGGACCTGATCGCGCACGCCGTTTTTCTGTTGTAAAATAAATCATTTTTTTGGCAGGCGGCAGCGCGGCGCCGTCCCTCGCCGACATCCTCCCCACTATCGTTGCCAACAACTTCAGGAGAAGCTATGCGTGTGTTGAAATGGTTGCTGGCGGCCGGCTTGGTCGCGGTCGCGGCGGCAACCGGCCTGGTGTACGCCGCGCCCGAGTGGGTGACGCGCCTGGCGATCGACGCCGACCGCCAGCGCGCCGGCCTGGTACGCAAGGAAATCGTCTTGCCGGACGGCCTGCGCTTCGCCTACCTCGAGGGCGGGCAGGGCGAGCCGCTGATGCTGCTGCACGGCTTCGGCGCCGACAAGGACAACTTTACGCGGGTGGCGCGGCTGCTGACGCCGCACTACCGCGTCATCGTGCCGGACCTGACCGGCTTCGGCGAATCGGCGCGCCTGGCCGGCGCCGACTACCGGCCGCGGGCGCAGGCGGCGCGGCTGCGCGCCTTCGCCGGCGCGCTCGGCGTCGGCAAGCTGCATTTGGGCGGCAGTTCGATGGGCGGGCAGATCGCGCTGACCTACGCGGCCGCGTATCCGGCCGAGGTGGCCAGCCTGTGGCTGCTCGCCCCGTCCGGGGTGTGGAGCGCGCCGAAAAGCGAGCTCGCCGATATCTACCAGAGCACCGGACGCAATCCGCTGATCGCCCGCAGCAAGGAGGAGTTCGCGCGGACCTTCGAGTTCGTCATGAACGATCCGCCGTTCGTGCCGCGGCCCATCCTCGACGTGATCGCCAAGGGCGTCGTCGCCAATGCGCCGCTGGCCGAGTACATCTTCAAGCAGTTGGTGGGCGAATCGGTGGAGGCGCGCGCCAGCGGCCTGGCGACGCCGGCGCTGATCGTCTGGGGCCAGCAGGACCGCGCCATCCACGTCGGCAGCGCCGCCGTGCTGCAGCGCCTGATGCCGCGCTCGCAGGTCGTCGTCATGCCCGGCGTCGGCCACCTGCCGATGGTCGAACGGCCGCGGCAAAGCGCCGACGACTACCTGCGCTTCCGCGCCGGCACCAATTAACGCGCATGTCGTCCTTCGCGCTACGAATAAACAGCGGATCGCCGGCCACTTGCCGCAGGCGCGCCAGCAGCGTCGACACGGTCGGCTGCGACATCCCCAGCGCATCGGCGGCACGCCCCACGTGGCGCTCGCGAAAGAGGGCGACAAAGACGTTCAGCAGACGGAAATTGAGTTGATCAAGTGCGATATTCCGCTCCACTGTTTCCTCCCCAGAAAATGCTTGATAGCAGGCCGGAGATTGTACAGCTTGGACCTCGCCGTTATCTGGATTTCCAGATAACGAAAATCGAGAATGTTGAATTGCCGGCCCGCTTTTGGCAGGCTACATTACAGGCATTTCAAGAAGGCAAAAAGTCCATGCGCATCGTTCCCCACCATAGTTCCGTGCCGCCACCGTGTCCCGCCAGCGCTGCCGCGGCGCGCCTGAGTTCCCCCATCGTGCTGCTCATGGCGGTTGCCACCGGCCTGACCGTGGCCAGTAATTATTACGCCCAGCCGCTGTTGCACACCATCGGCGCGCAATTCGGCCTGTCCACCGCGGCGGCCGGCAGTATCACCACCGTGGCCCAACTGAGCTACGCCCTCGGGCTGATCTTGCTGGTCCCCTTGGGAGATATGCTGGAGCGGCGCAGCCTGATCGTCGCCATGACCATCCTGTCCGCCTGCGGCTTGTTGATGACGGCGTTGGCGCCGAGCTTCGCCTTCATCCTGCTTGGCACGGCCATCGCCGGCGGCCTGTCCGTGGTGGCGCAAGTCTTGATACCCCTGGCCTCCACGCTGGCCGCTCCGGCCGAGCGCGGAAAAATTGTCGGCACGATCATGAGCGGGCTGCTGCTTGGCATTTTGCTGGCCCGCGCCGCGGCCGGCGCGCTGGCCGACCTGGGCAACTGGCGCACGGTGTACTGGATCCCCGACGGCGCGCCCACCGTCACTTAATCCATCACACCGCGGCGTCCGGGGCCGGCCTGGCCGTCGAGGCGCGCTGCACCAGCAACGGCGGCGAGCACACCCGCACCGGCGCCGGCCCGGCCTGCTGCGCGATCAGCTCCAGCAGCAGGGCGATGGCCTGCGTCGCCGCCTCGGCGGTCGGCACCGCCACCGTGCTCAGGGCCGGGCGCGACTGGCGCGCCAGCTGGATGTCGGTGATGCCGATCACCGACAACTGGTCCGGCACTTTCAGGCCGAGGTCGGCGGCGGCGTGCATCGCGCCCAGCGCCGGCAAGTCGTTGGTGGCGAAGATCGCGCTCAGGTCCGGCGCCGCCGTCAGCAGCGCGGTGGCGCCCTGGTGGCCGCCCTCGACCGTGTCGTCGGCGTGCACGCTGGCGACGGCGGCGCCGGCGTGGCCCAGCACGGCCAGCTCGTCGATGAAGCCGCGCTCGCGCTCGGCGTGGATGCAGGCGGCGCCGCCGGCGACGATGATGCCGATGCGCCTGTGCCCCAGTTCGATCAGGTGGCGCGCCGCCAGCGCGCCGGCCAGGTGGAAGTCGACGGCGATGCAGGGCAGGCCGGGCGGCTCGTGCGGCTTTTCCCACATGCACAGCACCACCGGCGCGCCGCGCCGCTGGGTCATGCGCAGATCCTCGAATTGCAGGTTGGCGTTCATCACCAGCACGCCATCCGACAGCGTGCCGGCGATCTGCTCGAGGTAGGCGCGGCCGATTTCCGGGTCGTCGTTGGTGTTGCAGACGATCAGAAAGCGGCCGTGCTGGCGCGCCGCCTGTTCCGCCGCCAGCGCGAATTCGGGGTAGAAGGGGTTGGCGATGCTCGACACCATCAGCGCCAGCGTCGGCGCGCGGCCCTCGGCCAGCGCGCGCGCGGTCAGGTGCGGGCGGTAGCCCAATGCATCGACGGCGGCCAGCACGCGCGCGCGCGTTTCGGCGCCGACCTTGCCGCGCTGGCGCAGCACGTTCGAGACGGTGGCGGAGGTCACGCCGGCGCGCTGGGCAACTTCGGAGAGGGTGGTCATGGGCTGCCTGTAGAGAGGGTCAGACGCATTCAACAGCGCTTTGGCCGTCGCTGTCAATGGCTGGCGCGCAGAATGGCGTAAAAACGAAAAAAAGCGAAAACGATTGCGTTGCGAAATGAGCTTTGGTATATTTATTCAAAATAAAAAGCCACAGGCGGCGGTGTTGACATGGACGACACTTTTTTTTGCCCTAGTTGGTTAAGCGCTTAACCTCATTGATTTTCTGTTGGAGACAAGAACAATGGCAAGCATTTCCCTGAAGGGCGTGCACAAGGTGTACGGCAACAACGTGGCGGTGATACGCGGCGTCGACTTGGAGATCGGCGCGCACGAGTTTTGCGTCTTCCTCGGCCCGTCCGGCTGCGGCAAGTCGACCCTGCTGCGCATGATCGCCGGCCTGGAAGACGTCAGCGGCGGCGAGCTGCGCATAGCCGGCGAGCTGATGAACGAGGTGCCGCCGGCCGAGCGCGGCGTGGCGATGGTGTTCCAGAGCTACGCGCTGTTTCCCCACATGACGGTGTACCAGAACATCGGCTTCGGCTTGAAGCTGGCGAAGACGCCGCGGCCCGAGCTGGACCAGCGGGTAAGGGCGGCGGCCAAGGTGCTGCAGCTCGAAGCCCTTCTGGAACGCAAGCCGAAGGAGCTGTCGGGCGGCCAGCGCCAGCGCGTGGCGATCGGCCGCGCCATCGTCCGCCAGCCCGGCGTGTTCCTGTTCGACGAGCCGCTGTCGAACCTGGACGCGACGCTGCGCGGCCAGACCCGCGTCGAAATCGCCCGCCTGCACAAGCAGTTCGCCGACGCCAGCGTGGTGTACGTGACGCACGACCAGGTCGAGGCGATGACCCTGGCCGACAAGATCGTGCTGCTGCGCGCCGGCCCGGACGTCGAGCGGCTCGGCAGCATCGCCCAGGTCGGCACGCCGTTGGAGTTGTACCACCGGCCGCGCAACCGCTTCGTGGCCGGCTTCATCGGCTCGCCGCAAATGAACTTCCTGCCGGCCAGCGTGCTCGGCGCCGGCGCTGGCGGCTCCTCGGTGCGGGTGCGGCTCGAGCGCGGCGGCGAGGAGGTCGAGGTCGCCGTCGACGGCGCCGCGCTGCGCCCGGGCCAGGCGGTGGTGCTGGGCGTGCGTCCCGAGCACCTGAGCGTCGCCGCCGACGCGCCCCGGGGCATGCGCCGCAGGGTGGCGCTGGTCGAGCGCCTCGGCGAACAAACCTATGTGCACCTGGAGCAGGCCGGCGGCGAGCCGCTGCTGGCCAAGGCGCCCGGCAACCTGGCCGTCGAGGTCGGCGACGAGCTGGCGCTGGGCCTGGATCCGGCCGCCTGCCACCTTTTCCTCGAAGACGGCGACGCCGTGTCCGCCACCACCCCAGCCCAACAGGAGCAAGCGCAATGCGTTTAGGAGTCTGCTATTACCCGGAACACTGGCCCGTATCGATGTGGCGGGAAGACGCCGCGCGCATGAAGGCGCTCGGCATCGCCCAAGTGCGCATCGGCGAATTCGCCTGGAGCCGCATCGAACCGGCGCCCGGCCAGTTCAATTGGGAGTGGCTCGACAGCGCCATCGAGGTGCTGGGCGCCGCCGGGCTGGAGGTGGTCATGTGCACGCCGACGGCGACGCCGCCGAAGTGGTTGATCGACCAGCATCCGGACATTCTGCCGGTTGGCGCCGACGGCCGCCCGCGCGCCTTCGGCTCGCGCCGCCACTACGATTTTTCGTCCGAGTCCTACTTCGAGGCGTCGCGCCGCATCGTCACCATCCTGGCGCAGCGCTACGGCGCACACCCGGCCGTCACCGCCTGGCAGACCGACAACGAGTACGGCTGCCACCACACCGTGGTCAGTTATTCGGCCGACGCGTTAAAGCGCTTCCGTCTGTGGCTGCGCGACCGCTACGGCAGCGTCGCGGCGCTCAACGCCGCCTGGGGCACGGTGTTCTGGAGCATGGAGTACACCAGCTTCGAGCAGATCGACGCGCCGGTCGGCACCGTCACCGAGGCCCATCCGGCGCACCGGCTCGACTACCGCCGCTTCGCCTCCGACGAGCTGGCGCGCTACAACCGCATGCAGGTGGAAATCCTGCGCCCGCTGGCGCCGGGCCGCGCGATGGTGCACAACTTCATGCAGAACTTCTTCGAGTTCGACCATTACCAGGTGGCGGCCGACCTCGACGCCGCCACCTGGGACAGTTATCCGCTGGGCGCGCTGGAGGAATTCTGGTTCGACCCAGCCACCAAGGCGCGCTGGCTGCGCACCGGCCACCCCGACTTCGCCTCCTTCAACCACGACCTGTACCGCGGCATGTCGAAGCAGCCGTTCTGGGTCATGGAGCAGCAGCCCGGCCCGGTCAACTGGGCCGGCTGGAACCCGGCGCCGCTGCCCGGCATGGTGCGGCTGTGGAGCTGGGAAGCGTTCGCCCACGGCGCCGGCTGCGTCTCCTACTTCCGCTGGCGCCAGTGCCGCTTCGCCCAGGAGCAGATGCACGCCGGCCTGCACACGCCGGACGACCGCCTCGACGTCGGCGGCGCCGAGGCGGCGCTGGTGGCGCGCGAGCTGGCCGCCATCGAGCATCCCGGCGCCCAGGTCCAGGCCCGCGTCGCGCTGCTGTTCGACTACCAGGCCAAGTGGTTGTTCGAGGTGCATCCGCAGGGCGCCGACTTCCAGTACGCGCGCTTCGTCTTCGACTACTATTCGGCGCTGCGCGCGCTGGGCCTGGACGTCGACGTGGTGCCGGTCGACGCGCCGCTGGACGGCTACCGCATGGTGGTGGTGCCGCCGCTGCCGGTGCTGCCGGCGTCGCTGCCGGCGCGCCTGCGCGACAGCGGCGCCCAGGTGGTGTTCGGTCCGCGCACCGGCTCCAAGACCGTCGACCTGCAAATTCCCGCAAACCTGCCGCCGGGGCCGCTGGCGGCGGTGCTGCCGATGCGCGTCTGGCGCGTCGAGTCGCTGCGCCCGAACGTCGCCATGGCGGTGGCGGTGGCGGGCGGGGCCGTCGCCGGCAGCGCCGGCATGTGGCGCGACCTGGTCGAGCCGGGCGGCGGCACCGAGGTCGCCGCCACCTTCGAGGACGGCCATCCGGCCATCGTGCGCCACGCCGGCCTGCACTATCTGGCGGGCGCGTTCGACGCCGCCTTCACGCAGTCGTACTTCGGCGCGGTGGCGCGGGCCGCCGGGCTCGACACGCTGGACTTGCCGGAGACCCTGCGCATCAGCCGACGCGGCGATCTGAGCTATGTGTTTAACTACGGCGACACGGCGGCGCCGGCGCCGCTGGGACAGGGCGCCGAGTACGTCATCGGCGGCGCCAGCGTGCCGCCGCAGGGCGTCTCGGTGTACCGGATCCCGGCGCGCAATTAACAGGATACACAGCAAACCGGGCGCAGTTCCGGAACCATGTATGCGGTAACCATCCATCATCCAAGGAGACAGGCAAATGAAACAAGTATTCAAGGCAGGGATCATCTCGGCGGCGCTGTTGTGCGGCGTCGCGCAGGCCGGCACGCTGGCCGTCAACATCGCCTTCAAGGGCGCCAGCCAGCGCGCCGTGTGGCAGTCGACCCTCGACGACTTCAAAAAGGCCAACCCGGACGTCGAGGTGAAGGCCGCCTTCATCGACGAGGAAGCCTACAAGATCCAACTGCCGGCCTGGCTCTCCAGCGAGGCGCCCGACGTCGTCACCTGGCACAACGGCGAGCGCATGGCCTACTACGCCAGCCGCGGCCTGTTCGAGGACCTCAGCGCCGACTGGAACAAGAACAACTGGAACGAGATGTACGCGTCGAGCAAGGACGCCTCCTCGTACAAGGGCAAGCAGTACGCGCTGCCGTCGGTGTACTACTCGTGGGGCATGTTCTACCGCAAGGACCTGTTCCAGAAGGTCGGCGTCGGCGCCGAACCGAAGACCTGGGCGGAGTTCATGGAGGCGTGCAAGAAACTCAAGGCGGCCGGCATCAGCCCGTTCAGCGTGGGCGGGCGCGATGCCTGGACCCTGGCCGGTTGGTTCGACTACCTCGACCTGCGCATCAACGGCAACGCCTTCCACCAGAAGTTGATGGAGGGCGAGATCGCCTACACCGACCCGCGCGTGAAGAAGGTCTACAGCACCTGGAGGGGCCTGCTCGACAACAAATACTTCATCGACAACGCGCTGTCCTACGACCTCGACGCGGCGCAGCCGTTCATGTTCCAGGGCAAGGCCGCGATGATGCTGATGGGCACCTTCATCGCCAAGGGCTTCCCGGCCAAGCAAGCCGCCAACATGGGTTACTTCCAGTTCCCGGTGATCGACGCCGCCGTGCCGACCGCCGAGGAGGGCCCGATCGAATCGTTGCACATCCCTAGCCGCGCCAAGAACAAGGCGGACGCGCGCCGCTTCCTGGCCTTCGCCGGTACCCCTGCGATCAGCGCCAAGCTGGCCGAGGGCCTCGGTTCGCTGCCGGCCAACGCCCGGTCGCCGGCGCCTGCCGAGCCGATATCGCGTATCGGCTTCGAGATCCTGTCCGGCACCAAGGGCGGCATCGCCCAATTCTACGACCGCGACATGACCAAGGAAATGGCCGACGAGGGCATGAAGGGAATGCAGAAGTTCATCAACGACCCGAACGCGATCGACGAGATCCTGGGCCAACTGGAGCAGACCCGCAAGCGCATCTACAAGAAATCCTGATGCCGGCGCGCCACCAGGCCAAGCCAGCGGGCCGGCGGCGCTAAAAATCAATCCAAGGCGCCGAGCCGGGGTCAGACCTTCGGGTCTGGCCCCGGGGCCACGCCCTTGGTTTCGATTCAACGTTCGCAGGGCGCCCGCCACACCGACAGCACCCCAGCAAGGTCCACGATGACATCAATCAGCTCAACCCAACAATCGGCGCCGGCCGCCGCGCGCCGCCCGCGGCGGCGCACCTCGATGGCGTTCAAGCGCCACCGCGCCGCCTTCTTCTTCCTCGCGCCGGCCTGCCTGATGGTCGGCCTGTACGTGGTGTATCCCATCCTCAGCACGCTATACCTGAGCTTCTTCAACTGGGACGGCCTGGCCGAGAAGACCTTCGTCGGCCTCGACAACTACGTCGAGCTGTTCCACGCCGCCACCTTCGGTGCCGCGCTCAAGAACAACGTGCTGTGGCTGGCGCTGTTCCTGCTGGCGCCGCCGGCCGGCCTGGCCGTGGCGCTCTACCTGAACCAGCAGGTCAAGGGCATCCGCCTGGTCAAGTCGCTGTTCTTCGCGCCCTTCGTGCTCTCCGGCGTGGTCGTCGGCCTGATCTTCAGCTGGTTCTACGACCCCACCTTCGGCCTGCTGGCGCTGCTGCTCGGCGAGGGCATCCCGGTGCTGGGCGACCCGCGCTACGTCAGCTACGGCATCATCTTCGCCGCGCTGTGGCCGCAGACCGCCTACTGCATGATCCTGTTCCTGACCGGCCTGACCTCGATCAACGCCGAGCAGGTCGAGGCGGCGCGCATGGAGGGCGCCAAGGGTTGGAGCATGCTGTATTACGTGATCCTGCCGCAGCTGCGCCCGAGCACCTTCATGGCCGTCGTCGTCACCATCATCGGCGCGCTGCGCAGCTTCGACCTGATCGCCGTGATGAGTGGCGGCGGGCCGTTTGAAAGCTCCACCGTGCTGGCCTACTACGCCTACGACCAGGCCATCAAATACTACCGCCAGGGCTATTCGGCCGCCGTCGCCGTGGTGCTGTTCGGGCTGATGCTGGTGTATATCGTCTACCACCTGCGCCGCATGCTGCGCACCGAAAAATAAGCGAGGACCACCATGTATCCCATGCCGATCGACAAATGGAAACCGCTCAGCCGCAGGCTCTACAAGCTGTCGCTGCCGCTGGCGCTGCTGGTCTGGCTGCTGCCGATGCTCGCCGTGATGGTGACGTCGGTGCGCTCCGCCGAGGAACTTGCACAGGGCAATTACTGGGGCTGGCCCGAGGATTTCTCGATGTGGGCCAACTACCGGGAGGCGCTGACCGCCTCGCCGATGCTGCACTATTTCTGGAACAGTGTACTGATCACGGTGCCCTCGGTGATCGGCGCGATCACGCTGGCGGCGATGGCCGGTTTCGCGCTGTCGACCTACCGCTTCCGCGGCAACACGCTGCTGTTCGCCACCTTCGTCGCCTGCAACTTCGTGCCGGTGCAGATACTGATGATCCCGGTGCGCAACCTGTCGCTGGACTTCGGCGTTTTCAACACCGTGCAGGGCCTGGTACTGTTCCACGTCGCCTTCCAGACCGGCTTTTGCACCCTGTTCCTGCGCAACTTCATCAAGCAACTGCCGTTCGAACTGATCGAAGCGGCGCGCATCGAGGGCGCCAGCGAGTGGACGCTTTTCTACAGCATCATCCTGCCGCTGATACGCCCGGCCCTGGCCGCGCTCGGCATTCTGGTGTTTACCTTCGTCTGGAACGACTACTTCTGGGCGCTGTGCCTGACCCAGGGCGACAGCGCGGCGCCGATCACGGTCGGCGTGGCCGGCTTGAAGGGGCAGTGGACCACCGCCTGGAACCTGGTGTCGGCCGGCTCGATCCTGGCGGCGCTGCCGTCGGTGACCATGTTCTTCCTGATGCAGAGGCACTTCGTCGCCGGCCTCACCTTTGGCGCCACCAAGGGCTGAAGCACGAGAGTTAGCGCGCCTTTCGTAGGTTGGCTTAGCCCGTAGGGCGCAACCCGACAACCTCGGCCCGGAGCAGCGCGGCTCGCCTCGGCCAACATTGCCCGATTACGCGTACCGCTAATCCGACCTACGGCGTTGGCGCTTGATCAGTTCGAACAGCTCGAACAGCGCCATCCCGGCCAGCATCGCGGCGACGAACAGCAGCGCCTTCGGCTGGCCCATGCCGAGGCCGACCAGGGCCGGGCCGGGGCAAAAACCGGCGACGCCCCAGCCGGCGCCGAACAGCGTCGCGCCCAGCACCAGGCGCAGGTCGACGGCGCCGGCGCCGGGCAGGCGCATGGTGGCGCCGAGCAGGGACGTGGCGCGCCGCCGCGCCAGCGCAAAAGCGATCAGGGCGACGCCGACGGCGCCCCCCATCACCAGCATCAGCGACGGGTCCCAGGCGCCGGCCAGGTCGAGGAAGCCCAGCACCTTGGCCGGGTTGGCCATGCCGGAGACGATCAGGCCGAGGCCGAACACCAGGCCGGCCAGCAATGCGCTAACGATCAACATGGCGTCCCCTCAAAATGCCGGCAGGTGGCGCAGCGCGAACACCGTGGCGTAACCGGCGCACATGAAGGTGGCGGTGGCCACGGCCGAGCGCCACGACAGCCGCGCCAAGCCGCAGACGCCGTGGCCGCTGGTGCAACCGGCGCCGTAGCGGGTGCCGAGGCCGACCAGCAGGCCGGCGGCGAGCAGCGCGCCGGCGCCGGCGTCGATGCGCACCGCCGGCAGCGTGGCGAACAGCGCGTACAACGCCGGCGCCGCCAGCAGGCCGAGCAGGAACGCGGCGCGCCAACCGGCGTCGCCGCGCACCGGCTTGAGCAGGCCGCCGAGGATGCCGCTGATACCGGCGACGCGGCCGTTGAACAGCACCAGCATGGCGGCGGCCACGCCGATCAGTGCGCCGCCGAGCAGGGCGGACCAGGGCGTGAAGGCATTCCAATCAATCGACATCGGGCTTCTCCATATGCGCCGGCGGACGCCGGCGGCAATCATTATATTTAATTATATAATGTCCGGCGGATTGCCCGAGGCGCCAGCTTTGCTTGCGGGTATGCCCGTTCGGCCGCTTCGGGGGTTTATTTGCCGCTGAACGGGTCGTACCACAGTTCGCGCCGCGCCAGCGGCGTCTGCGGCGGCAGGTTGGGGTTCGGCAGTTGCAGCACGCGCCGCCGCGGCAAGCCGGCGCGTTCGAGTATCGCCCCCTTGTAGCGGTAGAACAGGGCGTTGAGCGAACCGTCGCGCAGCATCGTTTCCAGGCCGGCCTCGATGCGCGCGCCCAGTTGCTTGCCGGCGGCGTCGCGGCGCACGAAGAAGTAGCGCGGCAGCGGGTAGTGCAGCAGCAGCGTGGGCTCGACCGCCAGGTCGGGCAGGCTGGCGCGGCGCTCGTCGTATTCGCGCAACGCCTCGTCGACTGCGCGCGAAAAGAAATCGAAGCGTCCCTCGCTGAGCATCGGGAACAGGCCGTCGTAGGTGCTGCCTTCGACCACCGGCACGCCGGCCGCGCGCAGGATGGCGATGTCGGCCCAGGCGCGGCCCTGGCCGGCGCGCAGCGTGCGCAACTGATCGAGCGTGCGCACGGCGGCAAAGCGCGGCAGGTCGGTACTGCGTACCAGGAAGATGCGGTAGCCCAGCAGGCCGCGGTCGATCGGGATGCGAATCGGCAGGAACTGCTGTTCCAGTTCGATGGTGGTGGCGCGCGCGAGCAGGTTGATGCGCCCGTCCGACGCCATCAGCTCTTCGCTGGCGCGCGCCGGCGACATG
The DNA here is from genome assembly GCF_046115965.1 of Janthinobacterium sp. CG_23.3. Taxonomy (NCBI): domain Bacteria; kingdom Pseudomonadati; phylum Pseudomonadota; class Betaproteobacteria; order Burkholderiales; family Oxalobacteraceae; genus Janthinobacterium; species Janthinobacterium sp. CG_23.3. The sequence continues at coordinate 33,215 of NZ_JBJXIB010000026.1, forward strand.
CTGCCGGCCGCCTGGCGCAGCGTGAACGGGCCGAAGCGCGCGCGGGTCTTTTCCAGCACCGCGCGCAGCACCGCCCAGTCGTATTCGTAGCGGCTGTCGAGCGCCGCCGCCGCTTGCGGATAGACCACGTCGTCGTCGGCGGCGGCGCTGGCGGCCAGCAGCAGCGCCAGCGCCGCCAATAGCGGCCGGATCGACGGCGCCCGTCGCGTCCTTGCTTGCGTCATTGTTGCCCCCGCTGTGAATAAAGTTGGGCCACCGGCGCCGGTGCCGCGCGCCGCCGTCCACCGGGCGGCATGCGCGCTCGGGCGACGGCAGGTTCCGGTGTCCGGTGTCCGGGGTTGGGACGACGTTCACCCGACGGCGCTCCCAGAGTTTCCCATGCCGTCGGCGAAACGCCAAGCGCTTTGTCGGCGCCGCAGCGTCCGCGTTCAGCAGCGCCACTGGCGTAGCCGCAGCTGCATCAGATCGAGCAGGGCGCGGGTCTTGGCCGACAGGTGGCGCCGGCTCGGGTAGGCCGCTACCAGTTCCAGCGGCGCCGGGCGCAGCTCCAGGTCGAGCCGCACCAGCGCGCCGCGTTCGATCTCGGCGGCGCAACTGGCCTCGGCCAGCATGGCAAAGCCGACCCCGGCCAGCGCGGCGGCGCGCGCCATGTCGCCGCTGTCGACGCGGTAGCGCGCCCGCACCGCGACCGGGCGGGCGCGTCCGCCGGCGTCGACGAAGTGCCAGGGGGTGCCGTTCAGCGCCGCCAGCGTCGAGATGCAGGGTAGTTGTTGTAGTTGCCGCGTCGTGGCCGGCACGCCACAGCGCGCCAGCAGCTGCGGCGCGGCCACCACGCAACTGGCCAGCGATAGCAGCGGCAGCTGGATCGCCGCGCTGTCGTCCGGCACGCCGCGGCGGAACAAGATCGAGACGTCGACGTCGTCGCGCACCACGTCGCGCCCGGCCATACCGGTGTGGCATTCGATGTCGACGCGCGGGTGCGCGGCGCAGAACTCGGCGACCACGGGACCGAGCAGGCGCGCGCCGAATTCGGCCGGCAGGCACAGCTTGAGGGTGCCGCTGAAGGCGCCGTCGCTGTGGCGCAGCTCCCGCTCCAGCGCGGCCATGTCGTCCATCATCGGCCTGGCCCGTTGGTATAACTGGCGCCCGGTTTCGGTCAGGCGCAGCGCGCGCGTGTGGCGTTCGAGCAGGCGCGCCGAGAGGCTGTCCTCCAGTTGCGCCAGATGGCGGCTGACATTCGAGGTCGGCAGCGCCATCGCCCGCGCCGCGCCGGCGAAGCTGCCGGCGTCGACGATGGCGACGAAATAACGCAGATGGTTCAGATCGAGCTGGTCTTTCACGACTATCCCAAATATGCAATGAAGAATCCCGATTATGCCCGCTTATGCCGCCGCCGGCATGCGCGTAGCATGTGCCGTCGGGCGCTTGCTGCGCATATAAAGGAGTACGGATGGATATTCTCATTCTCGGGGCCGGCGTCGCCGGCGCGGCGGCGGCCATTGCCTTGCGCCAGCGCGGCCACGCGGTACGCGTGTTCGAACGCCGCGCCCTGGCCGGCGGCCTCGGCGCCGGGGTGGTGCTATGGCCGAACGCCAGTTTCGTGCTGTCGGAGCTGGGCTTGTTGTCGCAGGTGGCGGCGGTCGGCGGCACCCCGCCCGGCATGTGCCGCATGGACCAGTGCGGCCGATTGCTGATGCGCCTGGACATCGGCGGGTTGGACCGGGCGATGGGCTACGCCAGCCACGCCCTGCTGCGGCGCGACCTGCAGGCGATCTTGCTGGCGGAGATGGCGCGGCTCGGCGTCCAGCTCCACGACGGCGCCACCGCGGTCGCGCTGCGCGCCGTTGGCGACGGCACCGCCGCCGTGCGCTTCGACGACGGCCGCGTCGAGCGCGCCGACCTGATCGTCGGCGCCGACGGCCGCATGGATTCGCTCGCCAGGCGCTACGTCCATTGCGCCGAGGTCGCCGCGCCGCGGTACCAGGGTTTCGTCAACTGGGTCGCCAGCGTGGAGGCGCCGGTCGACCTGGTCGACGACTTGTCCGTGCTCGACTTTTGGGGCGTTGGCGAGCGCTTCGGCATCGTGCCGGTCGGCCGGCGCAAGCTGTACTGGGCCGGCGCCCAAGCCGCCGCCGCGCCGGGCGCCTGCGGCGGCGGCGACTTCAAGGCGGCGTTGGCCGAGCAGTTCGCCGGCTGGCCGGAGCCGGTTGGCCGCGTCATCGCCCACACCGAGGCCGGGGCCATCCGCCGCATTCCGATCTACGACCTGGAGCCGGTCGCGCGCTGGCACCGCGACAACGTGCTATTGATCGGCGACGCGGCGCACGCCTCGCTGCCGACGTCGGGCCAGGGTGCCTGCCAGGCGTTGGAGGACGCCTGGCATCTGGCGCGCTGCCTGGAGCCGGGCGGCGATTTGTCGCTGGCGCTGGCCGGCTTCACCGCGCGCCGCGCCGACAAGACCGGCGCCATCACACACGGCGGGCGGCAGTTGGCGCGCTCGCTGTTCCAGCTCGACCGCGCCGGCAGCCAGGCGCGCAACGCGCAGGCGCGCGCCGCCGACCCGGCCCAGGCCGTCGCCGCGATGGCGCAGGGCTGGGGCGCCGGCTTGGAGCTCGGCCTATAAATAGTGCTTATCTAAACTGGTCCAACCAATCCGCCTGAATCGTCTTCCCGCTGCACGCGGCTGCGCACGAAGTCGATATGGCTTTGCATCGCCGTGCGCGCCTCCTCCGGGCGCTGGCCGCAGATTGCCTCGCACACGGTGCGGTGCTGGCTGAGCAGGTGGGCCGAGGTGTCGGCGTCGGCCTCGCGCAAGCCGGTGCCGTTGATGGTGATGTGCTCGCGCAGCATGCCGATGACGCTGGTGTGCAGGTGCAGGAACATGGTGTTGTGCGAGGCCAATGCGATGGCCTCGTGCAGCTTGGCGTCGGCGGCCGCTTCGCCGCTCTTGTCGTCGGCGCCCCTGGCGCGCTCCAGTTCCGCCATCAGCGCGGCGATGCGCGCGCGGTCGTCGGGGTCGGCGCGCTGCGCCGCGAAGTAAGCGGTCGCTCCCTCCAGCACCCGGCGAAATTCGAGGATGTCGTCGCGCAGGGCGGGGTGGTCGGCGACTAGTTGGCTCCACGGCGAGGCGATGCCGGTGCGCAGCTGGTCGGTGACGAATACGCCGGCGCCGCGGCGGCTGCGCACCAGGCCGCGCGCGGCCAGGCGCTGGGTTGCCTCGCGCACCGTGTTGCGCGACACGCCGTAACGTTGGGCCAGTGCGCGCTCGGCCGGCAGCCGCGCGCCGGCCGGCAGGCTGCCGTCCAACAGCGCGCTTTCCAGCTTGCGCATCACCGCCTCGACCCGCCCCCGCGCCTGCATCCCTGTCGCCATTGCCGTCCCCCTTGTTGTGCCGTTTCCACGCTGGTCCGACCAATTTGAGCTTGGCCGCGGAAGCTGGAATGATGGCGCATCTTACATTCAAACCACAGCGCGACATACAAACGCTGGTGACAACGCGTCGACCCGCACACCGGACGGGGCGCATCTAGGAGCGAGCTATGCAACCACGGCAACAACGCCACTACCCCGAGCCGCCGCAACAGGTCTACCTGTTCGCCACCTGCCTGGTCGACCTGTTCCTGCCGCAGGCCGGGCTGGACGCGGTCCGCCTGCTGGAACGCGAAGGCGTGGCCGTGCATTTTCCGCGCGGCCAAAGCTGCTGCGGCCAGCCGGCCTACAGTAGCGGCAACCCGGAGCAGGCGCGCTCCGTCGCCAGTGCCCAGCTCGACCTGTTCGCCCAACCCTGGCCGGTGGTCGTGCCTTCCGGCTCCTGCGCCGGCATGGTGCGCCACCACTGGCCGCTGCTGTTCGAGCACGACCCGGTGGCCGGCCCGAAGGCGCGCGAATTGGCCGGGCGGGTCTATGAGCTGAGCGAATTCCTGGTGCGCGTGCTGAAGGTGGACTTCGCCAAGGCTGCGGGCGCCGCCGCACTGGCGCCGGAAGCCGTGGTGCTGCACACCTCCTGCGCGGCGCGGCGCGAAATGGGCACGCGGGCGCACGGCGTCGAACTGCTCGACGCGCTGCCCGGCGTGCGCCGCATCGAGCACCAGCGCGAATCGGAGTGCTGCGGTTTCGGCGGCACCTTCTCGCTCAAGCATCCCGACATCTCCGGCGCGATGGTAGCCGACAAGATCGCCTCGGCCCGCGCCACCGGCGCCGAACGCCTGGTCTCGGCCGATTGCGGCTGCCTGCTTAACATCGGCCACGCCGCCGCCCGCCAGGGCGCGCCGCTGCCGGTCGAGCACCTGGCCAGTTTCCTGTGGCGGCGCAGCGGCGCCGCCGGGGAGGCGGCATGAGCGCGATGGGCCCGCGCGAGCGCATGCTGGGACGGCTGCGCGCCGCCAATCCGAGCGCGCCGGCGCCGGTCGAACAACTCGACGGGCGCATCGACGAGCATTACGACGGCCGCCGCGCGCCCGCCTCGAACGCGCAACTGGTGCGCGCGATGCAGGCCGCATTGACCACCTCGCACGCCGAAGTCTGGTGCGCCGAGGCGGCGGCGTGGCCGGCGCAACTGGCCGAAAAACTGGCCGCGCACGGCGTGCTGCGCCTGCTGCTGGACCCGGCCAGCGCCGAGGGCGCGGCGCTGGCGCGGGCGCTGCCGGCGGGCGTCGAGGCGCTGCCGTTCGCCCGTCCGCTGGAGCAGTGGAAGGGCGAGTTGTTCGACAGCGTGGACGCCGGCTTCACGGTGGCGCGCTCCGGCATCGCCGCCACCGGCACCTTGGTGCTGGCGCCGGACCGCGGCTCGCCGCGCAGCGCCTCGCTAGTGCCGCCGCTGCACGTGGCGCTGGTGCACGCCGACACCCTGCACGCCGACCTGCACGCCGCCGCCCGCGCCGAGCGCTGGGCCGACGGCATGCCGAGCAACCTGGTGCTGGCGTCGGGGCCGTCGAAGACCTCCGACATCCAGCAAACCCTGGCCTACGGCGCGCACGGCCCGCGCTGGATGTGGGTGATTATCGTGGTGGCGCCGGCCGCACAGGCGGCCGCCGCGACGGGACCAGCGGCATGAACGCCAACACCCTGCATTTCGTGCCGCCGGCCGACTTCCACGCGCGCGCCCGCGCCGCGCTGGACGACCCCAAGCTGCGCCAAAGCTTCCGCGGCGCGATGGACTTCCTGCAAAACAAGCGCAGCGCGCAATTCCCCGACGGCGACGAACTGGAGCAGTTGCGCGACCTGGGCGAGGCGGTGCGCCAGCACGCGCTGGCGCGCCTGCCCGAGCTGCTGGTGCAACTGGAGGATAAACTCAGCGCCGCCGGCGTGCGGGTGCACTGGGCCGAGGACGCCGCCCAGGCCAACGCCATCGTACACGGCATCGCCGAGGCGCACCGCGCCAGCCGTATCGTCAAGGGCAAGTCGATGGTCAGCGAGGAAATCGAGCTGAACCACTACCTGGCCGAGCGCGGCGTGCGCTGCATCGAGTCCGACATGGGCGAGTACATCGTCCAGCTGGCCGACGAAAAGCCGTCGCACATCGTCATGCCGGCGATCCACAAGACCCGCGGCGACATCGCCGCGCTGTTCGAGAAGCACATCCCCGACGCGCCCTACACGGAGGACGTCGACGCGCTGATCCAGACCGGTCGGCGGGCGCTGCGCCTGGCCTTCGCCGAGGCCGACATCGGCCTGTCCGGCGTCAACTTCGCGGCGGCCGACACCGGCACGCTGTGGCTGGTCGAGAACGAGGGCAACGGCCGCCTGACCACCACCGTGCCGGACGTGCACATCGCCATCATGGGCATGGAAAAAGTGGTCGCTAAGCTGGCGCACATCGTGCCGCTGGCCAGCCTGCTGACCCGCTCGGCCACCGGCCAGGCCATCACCACCTACTTCAACCTGATCTCCGGGCCGCGCCGCGGCGACGAACTGGACGGCCCGCGCGAGCTGCACCTGGTCCTGCTGGACAACGGCCGCAGCCAGGCCTACGCCGACGAGCAGCTGCGCACGACGTTGCAATGCATCCGCTGCGGCGCCTGCATGAACCACTGCCCGGTCTACACCCGCATCGGCGGCCACGCCTACGGCACCACCTATCCCGGGCCGATCGGCAAGATCATCTCGCCGCATCTGCTGGGCCTGGACGCGACGGCCGACCTGGCCACCGCGTCGAGCCTGTGCGGCGCCTGCGGCGAAGTGTGCCCGGTGCGCATCCCGATACCGCAACTGCTGATCCGCCTGCGCACCGAGGCCAACCGCAACCCGGACGAGCAGGTGGCCCATCAACTGCGCGGCCAGGGCGCCAAGTTCAGCCGCAGCGAAAAGCTGATCTGGCGCTTCTGGAGCGGCGCCTTCGCGCACCCCGCCACCTACCGCCTGTTCCGTTGGGCGGCAACGCGGCTGCGCGCGCTGACGCCGACGCGCCAGCTGGGTTGGACCCAGCACCGCCAGCCGCTGAAGCCGGCCGCGCGCAGCCTGAGCGACCTGCTGCGCGAGCGCGGCCAAGCGGAATAACAATACGACAAACGCACTCATTCCGCACGACGAAAATCCTTCACCTAGCGCTGGTTTAAAGCTGTGAAGTGGCGTCCGCCTGCAGGCGGCGCAGTGCGGCCAGCAGCGCGGCGCGCATCTCGGGGTGCTCGGCGATGCCGTCCTCGCCGATGCCGGCGCCAATGATCGGCAGCGTGATCGACGCCGCGTCGACTACGCGGGCCGACATGGTCAGTAGCGTTTCACGCAGCGCGGCGTGGGCCAGCGTGGCGCGCGGCGACGCGTTGAACAGTGCCAGCGGCTTGTTGATGAAGGATTCATTGCTGACCATCCAGTCGAGCGCGTTCTTCATCACGCCGCTTACGCCATGGGCGTATTCCGGGCTGGCGATGACCACGGCGTCCGCCGCCAGAAGGGCCTGGCGCAGCGCGGCCACCGGGGCCGGGTCGCTGGCCTCGAGGTCGGGATTGAACAGCGGCAGCGCGCCGACGCCGGCAAACAGCTGCACGTGAATGTCGGCCGGCGCGATGCGGGCGAGCGCGCGCAGCAACGCGCTGTTCAGCGAGGCGGCCCGCAGGCTGCCGGATAGGGCGAGTATTTTCATCGTCGTGACCATTATTGAATTGATATTAACAATACCAGAATGGGCGCGCGGTGTTTTGACTGCTGCACGACACCCTGTCGTTCGCCGCGGCTGGGTACCACGTCACATGTCGCTGGCGAATGAATGGCCGGCTTGTTTCAAGAGCCAGTCGCGTACCACGCCGGCGTGGCCGCTGACCGGGCTGTTGCGCTCTATCAGCCAGTAGCCGTAGTCGACCAGCGTGCTAGCGCGCGCGCTGGCCGGTGCCAGTTTGTGCTCCGCCAATAGCGGGCGCACCAGTTCCAGCCGGCCCAGCGCCACGCCTTGCCCGGCCAGGGCCGCTTGCACCACTTGGTCGTATTGGTTAAAGCGCAGCACACCCTTCGGCTTCACACTGCCGGCGCCGGCGCCGCGCAACCAGTCGCGCCATTGCAACCAAGGCATTGAGACGTCGTCGAATTCAAGCAGCACATGCCTGCTCAACTGCGCCGGGTCTTCAATCGCCGACACGCCCAGCGCCGGGTGGGCCACCGGCACCAGCGCCTCGCCGAACAGGCGCACCGCGTCCGGCGGGGCGTCGGATTGTCGGCAGTAGCGCAGCGCCAGGTCGATATTCTCACGTTCCAGGTCGACGAATCGGTTGCCGGCGGCGACGCGCACGTCGACCTCGGGCCAGGCGGCCTGGAAGGCGCCCAGCCGGGGCAGCAGCCACAGGGCGGTGACGCCGACGCTGGCGCTGACCGTGACGGGTTGCTGCGCGCCGGACGGGCGCAGCGCCGCGACCACGTCGCCGAGCTGCTCCAGCCAGGCGTCGGCGCTGCGGAACAGGCGCCGGCCTTCGCTGGTGAACTCGATGCTGCGGTGGCCGCGCACGAACAAGCGGTGGCCGAGGAAGGCCTCCAGCGCCTGGATCCGCCGGCTCACCGCCGACTGGGTCAGGCACAGTTCGGCCGCCGCCAGCGTGATACTCATGCGCCGGCCAACGGCGACGAAGCTGCGCAGCAGGTCCAGCGGCGGCAGGTCGAGAAGGCGATTGGACATGGCGGTTCGGCGTATGGACAGGGACCCCAGTGTAGCCGAAGTGGCGCGGCGCCAGCGCCGCGGGCGTCAAAATTATCCGACTTGACGCATTCGCTGCAAGCATGTGAAGTGCGCGTGGATATCGCTTGAGCGGGGTCGTGCAATGCGTTTCAATGGCGTTGTTGGCAGCCAAATGGAATCAGGGAGAAAACATGGATACGAAGACAAACGAGACGCGCCCGGGCGTGGTCACGGCGGAACTGGAGTATTTGCGGCCGACCGCGGCGCGTCCTTATAACTACATGTTCGCGCCGCCGGACGGTGCAGCGTGGCAGAACTGCGAATACCAGCGGCATTCGCTGCAGGTTGGCGACGCCCGCGGCGGCGGGGTCGAGCCGTCGCTTGACGGCGCCGGCTTCGCGCTGCTGCGCTCGCGCAGCGCGGTGCAGGACTTCTACGACAACGACGAAGTGGTGCGGACCTATTATCCCGAGGTGGCCGAGCTTGCCCTGGCCGCCAGCGGGGCCAGCCGCGCCTTCGTGTTCGACCATCTGGTGCGACAACGCCAGCCCGGCGCGCCGCAGGCGTTCGGCCGGCGCGACGGTGCGCGGCCCGGGGCGGCGGGGCGGGTTCATTGCGACTTCACGCCGGCGTCGGCGCAGCGCCGGCTGGCGCTGGCGCTGGACGGGGAGGAGCGGCCGCCGCGGCGCTACAGCATCGTCAACCTGTGGCGCACGCTGCGCCATCCGGTGCTGGACGCGCCGCTGGCGCTGTGCGACGCGCGCACCGTGGCGCCGGCCGACTTGGTGGCGAGCGATCTTTTCTACCCGTCGCGCCGGGGCGAGATCTTTCAGGCGCTGCATAATGAACACCATCGCTGGTGGTACTTTCCGGCCATGACGTCCGACGAGACGCTGCTGTTCAAACAGTTCGATTCGCAGGCGGAGCGCTTCGCCTGCTTCACCCCGCACGCGGCTTTCGCGCATCCGCACGCGCCGGCCGGCGCCCCGTTGCGCGAAAGCATAGAGATCCGTTGTCTGCTGGTGTTTGACTATTGAGGGAGTGGTGATGCAAACGAATATGCAGTCGAATCCGCAAGCCGCGCCGGCCGAACTGGAATTCTGGTTCGACTTCGGCAGCAACTACAGCTATCTGAGCGTGATGCGGATCGAGCAACTGGCGCGGCAAGCCGGCGTGACCGTGCTCTGGCGCCCGTTCGTGCTGGGGCCGATTTTCAAGGCGATGGGTTGGGACAACTCGCCGTTCGTGCTACAAAAAGCCAAGGGCAACTATATGTGGCGCGACATGGCGCGGCAATGCGACAAGTATGGTGTGCCTTGGCGGCAACCATCCGAATTTCCGCGCCATTCGCTGTTGCCGGTGCGCGTGGCCTTGTATGGCGAACGAGAACCTTGGATCGCCGAGTTTTGCCGGCGCGTGATGCTGCGCAATTTCTCGGCCGACCTCGACATCAACGCCGCCGACAGCGTCGCCGCCGTCCTGCTGCAACTGGGGCTGGACGCGGCGGCCATCATCGACGCGGCCCAGGCCGACGCCAACAAGCTCAGGCTCAAGGAGCGCACCGTGCGGGCGACGTCGCTGGGTATTTTCGGCGCGCCGACATGTTTCGTCGGCGACGAAATGTACTGGGGCAACGACCGTCTGGACGATGCGGTCGAGCGGGCGCGGCGCGCGGGCGAATCCGCCTGATGTGGACTTAGCGGCCCAGGCCGGTCATCCAGTATGGCTGCGGATTGGCGCGGGCCAGTTCACGCATGCGGAATTCCAGGTCGTAACGGTCGACTGATTCGGACAAATAAGCTTCCTCGTAAGCGCGTTCGCGGGATTCAGCGGATTGCGCCAAGGCGGCTTTGGCACGGGCAAAGAACGAGCGCACGGCGGCGGCGGCGTCGACCAGGAAGGCGCCCGATGCGGGAGCGAAGGCAGGGGCGTTGATGAAGGTGATGGTGGTGGCGGACATGGCGTTCTCCTAAGTGAAAGGGCGCGTCGCACTTGAGGTATTGCTGCAACGCAATGCCAGTATCCCTTATTCCAAGTTATAAGTATACTTTCATTCTAGAATGTCGAGCATTCGAATATCGTATAACTCAGCCGATCTGCCTGTCGAAGAAATATTTTTCATCGCAAAAGTATCAGCGAAACTCGACGAGCTATACAAAAATCTTATTTCTGCTATTCGCCAGGACGCGGCGAGTGTCGCTAGGCGCAATGGCCGCGTTTCGGGCATAATGCCGGCGGCGCGCGCGCGATAGCGCTATCATCGACCGCCCGCACTATGCCGCTTCGCCGCGCGCGGGACGCCGTTGCAAACCAAAGAGCTCCGTCTTGGTCAGATTGTCATGCGGGTCCCCCTTTGATTTTCGCTTTTCGCCGCTTTCCCCGGCGCCCAAGCCAGCACCCTATTTACGATTCACACACGAAGGAATAGTATGGAACACGTATCGCCAAGAACGGGCTCGCCGCGCGCGCAGCCAGGCACACACAACAACACGGTACCGCTGATCATCGTGACGGTTCTGTTCTTCATGTGGGGCTTGCTGACGTCATTGAACGACGTACTGATTCCGCATCTGAAGTCGGTGTACACGCTCAGCTATGTACAGGCGATGCTGGTGCAGTTTTGTTTCTTCGGCGCGTATTTCATCGTCTCGCTGCCGGCTGGCATGCTCATCAAGAAAATCGGCTACCAAAACGGCGTGGTCGCCGGCTTGCTGATCGCCGCCGCCGGCTGCGCGCTGTTCTATCCGGCCTCCAACAACGGTTATGCCCTGTTCCTGCTGGCGTTTTTCGTGCTTGCCTCCGGTATCACGGTCTTGCAGGTCGCCGCCAATCCCTACGTCACCGAACTGGGCGATCCGCAAACGGCGTCGAGCCGCCTGACCTTGACGCAGGCCTTCAACTCGCTCGGCACCACGGTCGCGCCTACCCTGGGCGGCATCCTGATCCTGTCGGCCGGCCTCCTGACCGCCGCCGAATTCGACCTCTTGCCCGCCGCCGACAAAATTGCTTACCGCGCCACGGAGGCGGCCGCGGTGCAGGGGCCGTATCTGGCGCTGGCGGCGGCGCTGGCGCTGCTGGCCGTGCTGTTCGCACTGGCCAAGCTGCCGAAGATTTCGCACACCGACGATGCCGCCGACGTCGCGCATGCCGGCAGCTCGATCTGGGCTCACCGCCACCTGGTGTTGGGCGCCGTCGCCATTTTCCTCTACGTCGGTGGCGAGGTCAGCATCGGCAGCTTCCTGATTAACTTCCTCGGCGAAGGCAAGGTCGCCGGCCTGAGCCCGGCCGACGCCGCGCATTTCGTCAGCTACTACTGGGGTGGCGCGATGGTGGGCCGCTTTGTCGGTTTCGCCGTGATGCGCTATGTGAGCCCGGGCAAGGCGCTGGCGGTCAACTCGGCCTGCGTGATCGCGTTGATCTTCACCGCCATCTTCGCTCGCGGCGGGGTGGCGATGTGGTCGCTGATCGCGGTTGGCCTGTTCAACTCGATCATGTTCCCGACCATCTTCAGCATGGCGCTGAACAAGCTGGGGGCGTTCACCGGCCAGGGTTCGGGCGTCTTGTGCATGGCCATCGTCGGCGGCGCCATCGTGCCGTTCGCGCAAGGATTCCTGGCGGATAAGGTTGGTTTGCAGATGTCCTTCCTGGTGCCGGCCGCCTGCTATACCTTCATCCTGTACTTCGGCCTGCGCTTTGCCGGCCTGTACAAAGAGGCGCCGGCGCAGGCTTAAGCGTGGTCGCGCCTTCGCGGGCAAACTGGCCGCTACGGCCTCGGCATGGGCCGGTCACCTCCCTGACCGGATGCGCGTTGTTTCCGCGCTGGCTCAGAGGTGTTGGCCGTTCGGCGGGGGCGGCCTTGCCTGAGAGTGGAACGGCAACGAAAAGGAAGAATAATAGGGGGGTGGAGCGCCGGCTTGCGCCAGATCAGCCCGCGACCACGCCCGCGCATGACGTAACGCTTTGAAAAAGACAATAAAGCGCGGAAAATAGTGGCACGATGATTTATCGCAGCAACGGCGGCGCCCTACCATGGTGCCATCGGGGCACTTACTTTTTTTACGGATCGCCACATGACCATTAAAATCAGCCAGAACTTCGACTCGGGCGCCATCGAGGTGGTGCGCGCCGACAGCGCGAACGCGATAGACCTGAACCTGCGCCAGGATTCGCACGCCGACATCCGCCAGTGGTTCCACTTCCGCCTGCAGGGCGCGCGCGACCAGGCCTGCACGATGCGCTTCCTGAACGCCGGCCAGGCCACCTATGCGCGCGGCTACGAGCACTACCAGGTGGTAGCCAGCTACGACACCGAAAACTGGTTCCGCGTACCGACCACCTTTGACGGCCAAGTGATGACGGTGCTGCACACGCCCGAACTCGACAGCGTCTACTACGCGTATTTCGAGCCGTACTCGTGGGAGCGCCACCTGCGCCTGCTGGGCGAGGTGGCGGAAAACCCGCTGGCACGCGTACACGACCTGGGCAGCAGCGTCGACGGGCGCGACATGAACCTGGTCGTCATCGGCAACCCGCAGGCGCAGAAAAAAATCTGGTTCATCGCCCGCCAGCATCCGGGCGAGACGATGGCCGAGTGGTTCATCGAAGGCTTGATCGATTCGCTACTGGACGACGCCAACCCGATCGCCCGCAAGCTGCTGCAACGGGCCGTGTTCTACATCGTTCCGAACATGAACCCGGACGGCTCGGTGCGCGGCAACCTGCGCACCAACGCCGCCGGCGCCAACCTGAACCGCGAATGGATGACGCCGACGCCGGAGCGCAGCCCGGAAGTGCTGTGCGTGAAAAACAAGATACACGAAGTCGGTTGCGACATGTTCTTCGATATTCACGGCGACGAGGCGCTGCCGTACAACTTCGTGGCCGGCAACGAGATGCTGAGCAACTTCACACCCGAACAGGCGGCCTTCCAGAAAGCCTTTATCGAGCGCTACAAGCAGGCCAGCCCGGATTTCCAGGACAAATACGGCTACGCCGCCAGCAAGTACAAGGAAGACATGCTGACGCTGGCGTCGAAATACATCGGCCACCATTTCCAGTGCCTGGCGTTGACGCTGGAGATGCCGTTCAAGGACAACGCCGACCTGCCCGACGCGCACGTCGGCTGGAACGGCGCGCGCAGCTCGACCCTGGGCGCGGCGATCCTGCAGCCGATTTTGTTGTCGCTGGATTGATATGGGTGTCGAAATCGAACGTAAATTCCTGTTGCGCGGCGACGGCTGGCGCGCACTGGGCCAGCCGGTCCTGTTGCGCCAGGGCTATCTGTCGTCGCAGCGCGAGCGCGTGGTGCGGGTGCGCATCGAGGGCGGCGCCGCGATGCTGACGATCAAGGGCATCAGCGTCGGCGCCAGCCGCGGCGAGTGGGAATATCCGATACCGCTGGCTGACGCCGAGCAGTTGCTCGACGGTCTGTGCGAGCGGCCGCTGGTGGAAAAATACCGGCGCCGCATCACGTTCGGCGGCATGGTCTGGGAAGTCGACGAATTCCTCGGCGCCAACGCCGGGCTGGTGGTGGCCGAGATTGAACTGGAGTCGGAGAAGCAGGCCTTCGCCAGGCCGGACTGGATCGGCGCCGAGGTCACCGACGACGCGCGCTACTTCAACTCCAGCCTGATCAAGCATCCGTATTCGCAGTGGTAGCGTGGCGCGCAACGCAAAAAAAGCCCGCGTAGCGAACGCGGGCTTGTCGATGGCCGGACTGGCCGTTGGTGGCGAAGCGGCGGCCCGCTGCGGGCTGGCGCGCGCCGCCGGGATCAGCTCAGGTTTTCTTTGACGAAGTACTTGCGCGCGTAGGCGAGCAGTTGGGCGTCGCTCGGATGGTCGACCGATTCCACGCCGACCACCTTGTCGGCGATCTCGGCGTGGTTTTTATTCAAGTGCTTGATGAACAGCATTTTTTCGATGCCGGGGCCGACGATCAAAATGGCCGGCGCCTCCGCGATGGCGGTGGTGATCTCGTTCAAGTACGGCGACTGGTCGGCGGCCTGGGTGCTGACTTCGACACCGGCCTTGTGGTGCTGGTTCGAGGCGGTTTTGATGGTTTCCGATTCAGCCGTGTCGCGGTTGAAATAGATGATGTGGGCTTCGGCCTGGTCGAGCCAGACGATAACGTGGTTCAGTGACATGGTGTTCCTTGTTGTTGGTTGCGGGGGAATGGCGTAAAGCTCTGGCTCAGTTCATCGCGCTGGGCACGGCGCTTTGGCTGTGTTCGATTTTTTCCTGGCAGGGAATGCAGGTTTGCGCGGTCGGGTTGGCTAGCAGGCGCGCCAGCGGCACCGTGCCGGCGCATTCGGCGCACACGCCGGCAAGGCCGGCGTCCAAACGCTCCAGCGCGCCGTCGATGTCGCGCAGGGCCATCAATTCATGGTCCAGCAGCGCCATGTCGGTGGGATCAAGCTTGCCGGCGTCGCCGTCGGTGGCCTCGGCGTCAGCCGCGGCCGCCTCGGACTGCTCCGAACCATGCAGGCGGGTGTGGATGTGGCTCTGTACCTCGGCGCGGCGCAAGCGCAATTGGGTACCCAGTTCTTCTAAGGATGACGCTGTCAATGTGCTCAAGTTGATTCTCCGATGCTTCTGTATCAATGGTGAAGGCGTCCGCTTTCTCTCCGGGGCGAAAGTGGGCGATTAAATTTGGCGGTGCGTATGGCGCGTATCGGTTCGCGTATGTAGCTAACACGACGATTGTGCCGGGGATACGCAATCCGATCCGTTCGGCAGCGCACGCAGTCAGGGGCGGGCGCGGCGGCATGGCTTGGACGCGATGAATCGCCAAGCGGCGGACAACCGAATGCGAACTGAAGTTGGCGTGATAGGCGTTGCCAAGCTGGATGTGGTCGGTGCGATCCATGCCGGCTCCATTCCAGGCGGACCAAACAACCGTAATGGCAGCGCTATTTATTTATTTGGCTGCTGAGCTGAGTCTAGTCAGCTCCGTCCTTTATCGGTTATCCGATAGCGCTGCAGGCGGCTGGTAGCTTGCGCCGGTACGGTCATTTCCAGGTACCCTGCTGCAATGGTTGGCAACAGATAGGGTTTCCGGAAGTGTTCCGCATTTCTGAGCATTAACGTGCTTTGAAGGGCCTGCCGGCTCATTTCACCCTAGATCGCCGTCAAAAGGGCCGCCACTTCCATGGTCACTTCCATGGCGGCTTGGCCGCCGGCCTCCGCCATCAGTCGCTGCCCACATGGGCCGCGCTCGCCAGACTAAAGTAAGCGCTCCACGAACCCCAGCCTATTCAGGATGGCAGATCGCTGGTTAAATTCAGGCTATGCAAATCCTTCACGTTCCACGGCAACAGTGCCTCGACGTGAGCCACGGTTTTCGCGACAGGCAGGTCGCGCAGCACGCGCCGCAGTTACGTATAAGGCTCGACCCCGTTCGCCCTGGTCGTCTCGAGCAGCGAGTAGATGACGGCGCTGGCGTTCGCGCCAGCCACCGTGTCGCTGAACAGCCATGCCTTACGGCCGATGACGAAGGGGCGGATCGCGTTTTCGGCGCGGTTGTTTCCCAACCATTTGGCTTGACGGACACTGAGCCGCGCTACGGAAGAGTGGGGACTGATGCCATTTTCTGTCCCAAGGTGTAGTTACTCTTGGACGATGCCGATCATGATGAGTTTTGCGATGCAGACACATATTGAAAAAATCAAAAATCCGGTCGCATCGATTTAACTTGTGGAGATGTTTTTGTGAAATTTCATGAAGGAATCCGATCGAAAAATGTGACTATTCAGCCTGAGCGTACAGCGTAGAAAGTTGTTGTAAACGAATCGTGGATAACGCATCATGCGTGCATGCCACCAAAACCGCCCCGCC
>NZ_JBJXIB010000027.1:0-48664 GCF_046115965.1 Janthinobacterium sp. CG_23.3
AATCTCACTGGCCGCGCCCTACCTCACTGGCATGTCAAGCTTTTTATTGTATTTCGCTCTACTTTTAAAGAAAAATTCTTAACTTGGGTGGATTGCCTTGATGATGCCCCTTCGATACGGCGGGGCTTTGCTTGTGTGGATGAACCTTAAAACATATACCAATATAAAACCAATTACGTTAAATATACATCAAATAAATACCAAATAACTACCACTTGCTATTTTTTTATCGCGTTTCCACCGTCATGCCGGGCGCGACGGACGTAAAAAAAGGCAAGTCCCGTGAAGAGACTCGCCTTGGCAAACCGAAATCTAGACCGACGCCCGCACCCCCGCGCGCGCGTCGGCCCGTACGATTACATCTTGCCGCGCAGACCGAGGTAGAACGTCCGGCCGTTCGAGTAAAACGCCCGCGGCTGGTCTTTATTCTCCGCGTACATTTTGATGGTGGTATTGGTCAGGTTCAATGCGTCGAAGGTCAGCGTGAAATTCTCGTTGATCTTGTAGTTCAACGAACCGGCCAGGCTGCTGCTGTCGTCGACGTGCTGGCTGGCGCCGCGGTCGACGCCGGCCTTGTAGGCCGAGCGGTAGTTGTAGGCCAGGCGCGCGCTGAAACGGTTGTCTTCATAGAAACCGGTGACGTTGTACGTGTTTTTCGACGCGTTCAACATTTCGCCGCCGCCGGCCAGTTCGCCGTCGGCGAAGGTGTAGTTGGCCAGTACGCCGAAGTTGCCCAGCACCGGCTGCTGGTAGCTCAGCTCGACACCCTTGTTCTTGCCGGTGGTGTTGAACGGCGACGTGATCTGGTACACCGTGCTGGCGTTTCGCTTGATGTTGAAATAACTCGCGCTGCTGGTGCCTTGGGCAACGATGGACGAGAAGTCCATGTAGAACACGCCCACCGAGACCGCCGATTTCGGCGCGAAGTACCACTCGGCGCTCACTTCGGCGTTGACCGACTTGACCGGGTTGAGCTGGGCGTTGCCGCCGGTACCGCTGAGGGCGTCGTCGTTCAGCGACACCGAACCGCCCAGCGCGCTGTAGTCGGGACGCGACATGGTCTTGGCCAGCGCGCCGCGCACCACCAGGTCCTTGCTGACGTCGAACTTGACGTTGGCGCTAGGCAGGTAGTCGGTGTAGCTGCGCTCCAACTCGAGCTGGGTGTAGGAACCGAACAGGGAACCGGTGATCGGGCCGCCGGCCTTGTTGAGCAGGGTCGTCTGTTCGGTGCGCACGGCGCGCACGCCGACGTTGCCGCTCCAGACGTCGCCGGCCAGGCTGGCCATGCCGTACAGCGCCGAGGTCTTTTCCCGCAGCTTGAATTCATGGCCCCAGTTGTGGCGCTGGACGGGGTCCAGGTTGCGGTAACCCGCCAAGCCCCACGCCGCCATCGCCGCGCCGTCGTACTTGAAGTAGTTCGACGACAGGCCGCCGCCCAGGTCCGAGGCGAAGTCGCCGGGATACATCTGGCCGTTCCAGGCAGGGCCCGGTACCGCCGTGCCGCCCGCGCCCGGGCCCGCCTCCACCGGGTGCTCGGCGGTGCGCTTGTGGTCGGTGAAGCGGGTACCGAACTTGACGGCGTCCCAGATGCCGTTGCTGATGCGCAGCTCGCCGTCGACCTGGGCGTAGCGTTCCTTGTCCACCGATTGCGCTTCGCCGCCGCCCATCCAGGCGGTGGTGCCCGGTTTGACGGTGCTGCCGCCCGGATAGGATACGCTGGCCGGGCTCATGCCGTTGAGCTGGTAGGCCATGCCGCCGCTGTCGATATTGTTTTGGAAGTACACGTCTTTGCGGTCGTAGCCGACGCCGTGGGTCGAGCCCAGTTTGCCGCTGAACGTCAGGTCGTTGGTGGCGCGGTATTTGGCGTTGAAATCGACATAATAAGCCTCGCCGCCGGCCTCGGGGCGGTAGATATTGTCGACTTCGCCCGAGTTATTGGCGAAGCTGGCGCCGACCAGCGTGCCGTTGCGCACCGTGTAGCCGGGCAGCGGCAGCTGCTTGTCGCGATGGATCGAGTTGGCCGGCGCCGCCAGCCAGTTGGTGTTTTGATGCGGCGCCTTCAGCTCCGAGTAGAAGCCGTTGAGGTCCAACGTCAGGTTCTTGGTCGGCTTGAATTCAACGTCGAAGGCGCCGCCCTTGCGGGTTTTCTCTTGCTCGAACAAGCTCGCGCCGATGAAAGTGGGCACCTGCACGCCGACCAGCGACGGGTCGCGCTGCGCGGCGGGCGAGTCGGCCAGGATCGGCGTGTAGCCGAGCACTTCCTGGCCGTCGCGGCGCACCGAGGTTTTCTGCGAGAAGGCCTGCAGCATCACGCCCAGCGTGTTGCCGTCGTTCTTCCAGTTGACCAGGCCGGAGAGTTGCGGCTCGGTTTTTTTCGACAGGTCGTTGTAGACCCCCTGCACCGAACCCTCGACCGTGACCTGCTTCTTGAACTCGAGCGGACGGCGGGTGATGACGTCGATGGCGCCGGAAACGCCACCCTCGACCAGGTCGGCGGTCGCGCTCTTCTTGACGACGACGGAGCTGACCAGCTCCGACGGCAACAGCGAGAAGCTGCTGCTGCGCCCGACGTTGCCGCCGAACTGGTTCAACACGAACCAGTCGCCGGTGCTGATGGCGTGGCCGTTGAACAGGGTTTGCTGCAGGCTCGGGCTGGTGCCGCGCAGGCTGACGCGGTCGTTTTCGCCGAAGCCGCCTTCGCCGCCGGCGGAGGACTGCGTATTCACACCTGGCAGGCGCTGGATCGCGTCGGCGACGTTACGGTCGGGCATTTTGCCGATGTCTTCGGCGGTCACCACCTCGACCACCGAGTCGGCGTTGCGTTTTTGCTTCAACGACTGCTCCAGCGACGCGCGCACGCCCGAGACGGTGACCACGGCAACCGGCGCCGCCGTCGCTTCCTGGGCTTGCGCTTGCGCGGCGAAACCGGCGCCGGCGATCAGGATCGCGACGCCAGCGGCGATCGGTGTCAGATTGCGTGACGCGGCGTTGCGCACAGCGTTACCAGGTGTCAAATTGCGTTTCATGTACTCCCCCTTGATGTCGGCTTCGGACGAAACCGTTTCATTTTTAACGTAGATCTTCTTTCCATTCCGCCGCGCGAACGGCATCGTGCAGATCCTTCGGTACAACCACCTACAAAACCAATTCAACGCCAATATACTCCTGTCCAATACCAGAATACTACCAGTTAGAATATTTTTTTTCTATCCTTGTGAGATACATACAGACCACTTTTGCGGCCCGCGCCGCGGCTTTACGCCAGCGCTGTTGGCGGCGAGAGATAAAATCCGGGAAATTGGTCTTGGGACGGCCTTTTTTGGTATTATCGGACGAGGTATTCCACAATAAGCAGGCGCGCACGCACGCGCCGCAACGGAGATTAGGACGGTATGACCACCCTGGCTGACATCATGCATAGCCTGGGGCAGAACAGCAGCCTGCCCCTGTACCAGCAATTGCAGCGCGCCTTGCGCGAGGCGATCGACCAACGCATCCTCGGCCCGGACGAAGCCCTGCCGGCCGAGCGGCAACTGGCGGCCGACCTGTCGGTGTCGCGCATTACGGTGCGCAAGGCGATCGACGGGCTGGTCGGCGAAGGCCTGCTGGTGCGCCGGCCCGGCTCGGGCAACTTCATCAATACCAGGATAGAAAAGAATTTCGCCAAGCTGACCTCGTTTTCCGAGGACATGCGGGCGCGCGGGCGCAGTCCGCGCAGCGTCTGGCTCAAGCGCTCGGCCGGCACGGTGACGCCGGAGGAGGCGCTGCGGCTGCGCCTCAGTCCGGGCGCGCCGGTGTACCGCTTCCACCGCATCCGCTACGCCGACGAGGTGCCGATGTGCCTGGAGTACGCGACCATCGTCGCGGCCTGCCTGCCGTCGCTGGAGGCGGTGGAGATTTCAATGTACGACGCGCTGGAGCGGGCCGGCAACCGGCCGGTGCGGGCGCTGCAGCGCCTGAGCGCGCTGCTGCTCAACGCCGAGCAAGCCACGCTGCTGCAGGCCAAGCCGGGCGACGCCGGCCTGTCGGTCGAGCGCCTGGGCTTTTTGCGCGATGGCCGCGCGGTGGAGTTTTGCCGCTCCTATTTCAGGGGCGACATGTACGACTTCGTGGCGGAGCTGACCACGTAGCGGGGCGCGGTGCTTGTTTTGCCGTCCGCGGCGCCTCGAGTGCGCCGCGCCGGGATTATTGCCGGGCCTGCTTCTCGTGGGCCAGTTGGCCCGAGCTGATGCGCGACAACTCGCCCATCTCCTCGGCCAGGAACTCGAGCAGGTCGTCGACACTGACAATGCCGCTCAAGCCGCCCATGCTGTTGACCACCGGCAGCCGGCGGATGTTCTTGAAACGCATGCGCTCGATGGTTTCATAAACGTCCTCGTCCTCGGTGGCGGTCATCAACTCCTCGGTCATAATGTCGCCGACCAGCAGGCTGGCCGGGTCCAGCCCGAGCGCGATGACGGAGATGACGATGTCGCGGTCGGTGATGATACCCACCGGAACCTGTTCGCCGTTGGGTTGCTCCACCACCACCAAGTCGCCGACATGGTGGGTGCGCATCAACAGCGCCGCTTCCTGCACCGTCATGTCGCGTTTGCAGTGCACGGTTTGCACAGTACAGATATCCCCGATACGCATAGCCATCCCCCTGTCGATGCGCGCGGCGCGCGCGTTGCAGCACCACGCTACGCCGGCACCGGCGCGCGGGCTTGATCTGCCTCAAAAGTGAGGGCGGCCGCGTCCGCGCCGCGCCGGCTTACGGGCGCTGGTCGTCGGGATACGGCAGGAAACAGGCGTCGACCACTTGCAGGTCGTTATCCTTGGCGAATTCGACGACGAAATGGAAAGCCATCGGCTCAAGCTGCTTGAGCTTGGCGTTGACCACCACCGCCTTCATGCCGTTGACGATGGTCGGGCGCACGTAGGGCGAGAATTGCAGGTGCGAGTGGCGCCCGCCTTCGGGATTGAAACAGGACATCACGCCGCACAGGCGTTCGGCCCAGTCGCTGGGACGGAACTGTTTGCCATCGCTGGTGGCGCCAAGGATAAAGAACTCGTTGGACAGTTCTTTGTTGGTTTGAGCGGAGTCGGCCATAGACGGTGGGCGGTGGGGCATGGATGCGTGAATGACCCCGGCAAGAGCGCCGGGCCGGTGGATCTGAACTGCCGTGTAGCGGTGCTGCCGTGCCTCTGAACTAGCAATACTTGGGTATTATATCTTATAGAAGACCTGCGCATCGAGCGCCGTTGCAGGCGGGCCGGCCGAAGTCGGCGCCGACCCCGGCCCTGCCCGCATTGTAGTCCTGTTTCCCGTCATTTAGCCGAGCCAGACCGCGCCGGACAACAACAACAGCAACAACATCCACAACAGCAAGGCGCGCCAGACCAGGCCCACCGTGCTTTGCAGCGCGCGCAGGCTCGGCTCGTCGCCGGGCACGCTCTCGCCTTCGCTGTCGCTGCTGTCGACGGTGGCGGCGTCGGCCGGCAGCACCTTGGCCGCGGTCTCCAGCGGCGTGCCCAGCCGCACGCCCATGGCGCCGCCGCCGGCCGACAGGATGATGCCGATGGCCTCGTCCTGCCAGCGGTGGGCGAAATTGCGCCAGGCGTAGATGGCGTCCTCGAAATTGCCGACCACGGCGAAGGCGATCGCCGTCAGGCGCGCCGGAATCCAGTCGATCCAGTAAAAGGCGCGCGCGGCGAACCGGCCGAAGGCCTCGTTGCGCATGTGCTCGGGTTCGTTCCAGGCGCGCGCCAGGTACTCGGCGACGCGGTACATCACGGCGCAGGCCGGCCCGAGCGGCATCAGGAACCAGAAGAACACGCCGAAGACGTTGCGGTGCGTGGTGATCAGCGACATCTCGACGGCGATGCGGGCGATCTCGTTGGCTTCCATGCCGACCGTGTCCTGCTTGGTCCATTCGGCCAGCAGCGCGCGCGCGGCGGCCTCGTCGCCGGCGCTCAGCGCCAGTTGAATCGACGTGAAGTAATGGCTGTAGTGGCGGAAACCCAGCGTCAGGTAGACGATCAGGATGTTCCAGACGAAGGCGACCAGCGGCAGGTTGTAATGGATCAGCACCCAGTAGATCAGCGCGGTGGGCACCATCAGCGCCGCCATCATCAGGAACCAGCCGATGCGGCCGTGGCCCGGGTCGCCGGCGTTGAACCAGGTTTCCATGCACATCGCGAGGCTTTTGATTTCGGCGTAGATGGGATTGTCCGCGCGCAAGGGCTTGAGTTGTTCGATCAACAGCGCGCAAAGAATGGAAAGAAATGTCATCAAACGTCCTTTTAATCAGCAATGCCGTAATGCCCGCTACGATAACGTAATGTCATGCCGGAATCAAACTTATTACTGGGGGGGGGCCGGCTCAGGCGCGCAGGAAGTGGAACAGGTTGCGCAGCATGCCGGCGGTGGCGCCCCAGATATAGAAGCGATCATACGGCATCGCGTAGAAAGAGCGTCGCCCGGCCGGCAACAGGGCCGACAGGCGCTGGTGGTTCTGGCCGTCCATCAGGAAGGCCAGCGGCACCTCGAAGATTTCATCGACCTCGCACGGGTCGGCGCGCAAGGCGAACGGCGGCGTGACCAGGCCGACCACCGGCGTGACGCAATAGCCGGTGCCGGTGTGGTAATCGGGCAAGGTGCCGAGCACGTCGACGTGGCGCCGCCGCAGGCCGACCTCTTCCTCGGTTTCGCGCAGCGCCGTGTCGACCGGCGAGCTGTCGCTTGGCTCGACGCGCCCGCCGGGAAAGCTGACCTGGCCGGCGTGGTTGTTCAGGTGCGCGGTGCGGCGCGTCAGCAGCAGCGTCAGACCGGCCTCGCGCAGCACCAGCGGCACCAACACCGCCGCCGCTTTGGCCGGCGCGGCCATCGGCCAGGGCTGCTCGGCCGCCTCCGGCGTCCAGTGCGGCGGCTCGGCGAAGCGCTGGCGCAACCAGTGCGCCGTCAGGCGCTCGGCGGCGACGGCGGCCTCGCCGGCGATCGAATCGATCGGCAGGGTTTGCGGGTCGAACAGGACGGTAGACAAGGCGTGTTTCCTTCCGGCGGCGGACAAACAAAAAAGGGGCACCTGCAGGCGCCCCTTCTTCCAGACACAGGCGCTAGAATTAAGCGCTTGCTTTCGCCACGACTTTACGTTGTGGCAATTTCTCTTTAATACGCGCCGATTTGCCCGAACGCTCACGCAGATAGTACAGCTTGGCGCGGCGAACGTCACCGCGGCGTTTCACTTCGATCGAAGCGATCAGCGGGGAGTACAACTGGAACGTACGCTCGACGCCTTCGCCGGACGAGATCTTGCGAACGATGAAGTTCGAGTTCAGGCCACGGTTACGACGGGAGATGACGACGCCTTCGTATGCCTGGGCGCGCTTGCGGGTGCCTTCGACGACGTTGACGTTGACGATAACGGTATCGCCAGGGGCGAACACAGGAATCGTTTTACCCAGACGGGCAATTTCTTCCTGCTCTAATTGCTGAATCAAGTCCATTTTTCTTACTCCAGAAACCATCTTGCCGGCGCGAAGATTTGCATCTGCCCGGTAGAGGATGGGGTTAAACATGCGGGCAAGACGCCCGCGCGGTACTGCTTGCTACCACCTGCGAAACGCATTACAGGCTTGATAAAAACTGTTCGTCGGCGCGCGTTAGCAAACCGGCGGCGCGCGACTTGGCCAGCAAGTCGGGGCGCTTGCGCGCGGTCGCCTCCAGCATGCGCTGGCGGCGCCATTTGACGATCTCGGCGTGGTTGCCGCCCATCAGCACCGGCGGCACGGCCACGCCTTCGTAACTTTCCGGACGCGTGTAGTGCGGCGAATCGAGCAAGCCGTTGACGAAGCTGTCCTCGACCGCCGAGGCGTCCGTGTTCAGCACGCCCGGCAACTGCCGTATCACCGCGTCCATCAGCGCCATCGCCGGCAGCTCGCCGCCGGACAGGACAAAGTCGCCGAGGCTGATTTCCTCGTCGACGCAGCGCTCGATCAGGCGCTGGTCGACCGCTTCGTAGCGGCCGCACAGGATCACCAGACCGGCTTCGGTTTTCAATTCCATCACGCGCTCGTGCGTCAGGGCGCGGCCTTGCGGCGACATGAACACCACCCGCGGCGCGGCCAGGCCGAGCGCGACTTGGCGCTGCTTGGCGGCGCCCAGGGTCGCCTCCAGCGGCTTGGCCAGCATTACCATGCCGGGGCCGCCGCCGTAGGGGCGGTCGTCGACGGTACGATGGTTGTCGGTGGTGAAATCACGCGGATTCCACAGCGACAGGCCGCATTTCTGCTGCTCGAACGCGCGCCGGGTCACCCCCGACTGCGTCAAGGCGGCAAACATTTCCGGAAACAGGGTGACGACATCAAATTGCATCGCAAGCCCCCTTCCCATGCCGCCGCTTAATAATCCAGACCCCAGTCGACCGTGATGGTCTTGCCGGCCTTGTCAACTTGAATGACAAACTGGCTGACAAACGGGATCAGGCGCTCGGGCGCCTTGTCGGCGGCGTCGGCGGCGGGGTCGACGACAGGGGCGACGCGCAATATCGATTGCGGACCGTTGCTCATCATGTCGGCGACCTGGCCGAGACACTCGCCTTGCAAATTCTGTACTGTCAGTCCGATCAGATCGGACCAATAAAATTCGTCAGCCGACAGCGTCGGGAAATGGCTGCGCGGAACCTGGACAGCGGCGCCTTTCAGCGCTTCTGCGGCATCCCGCCCTACCACACCCAGCAACTGGGCCACGACGTCGCCGCCGTGAAGTTTCACCTGCTTGACGTCAACGCCATGCAAGTTCGGCTTATCGAACCACCAGGTTTTGACACTCAACAAGGCATCCGCGTCGACCGAGAAAGGGGTGACCCTGACCCAGCCAGCGACGCCGTAGGCACCTGAAACATAACCTACCTGTACCAGATCGTCGGGGGCTTCCACCCCGGATGCAGTATTAACCGTCAAACCAGTGATCTAACTTAAGCTGCTACTGCTACTTTGTTGCCGGCCGCGATCAGGCGAGCGACGGTTGGCGACAATTGCGCGCCAACGCCTTGCCAGTACGACAGGCGATCTTCAGTGATACGGAATGGCACTTCGCCACCCGACGCCATCGGGTTGTAAAAACCGATGCGCTCAATGAAGCGACCATCGCGGCGATTGCGCGAATCCGTAGCGACGATGTTGAAGAACGGGCGCTTCTTGGCGCCTCCACGAGCTAAACGAATAACGACCATAATAATTCCAAATAAGTGTGCTGAGGCGGAAAAAGCCGCAAATTATAGCGCGCTTTACCGCCAGGCAGCAAGCGTTATGATGACGGGCGTGTAATTTGAGCTAATCGAACATTATGAACCATGCAGGGCCGGGCGCGCAATAGCGATCGGGGCCTTGATAGCGAATAAGGCTGGCGGCGGCGGCGGGTTTTGACCGATACTTGCGGTCTTTCCCCCTTCCCGCTCCGCACACCATGGCCGTTTCGCACAAAAACAAGACCTTCGCCAGCCTGCTGGCCTTCCTGCTGGGCGCGCTCGGCGCGCACCGCCTGTACCTGCGCGGCGCGCGCGACCGCTGGCTGTGGCTGCACCTGGCGGCGCTGCCGGCCAGCCTGCTGGTCTATACGCTGGCGCCGGCCGCCGACTGGTTCTACCAGGCCCTGCCGCTGATCGTCTCGACACTGGTCGCCTTCCTCGAATCGCTGGTGCTGGGCCTGACCCCGGACGAGAAGTGGGACGCGGCCCGCAACGCCGGCTCCGGCAAGCGGTCGGCGTCGAACTGGCCGCTGGCGCTGCTGCTGGTGGCCACGCTGATGGTCGGCGCCGGCTCGCTGATCTTCGCCATCGCCCGCCTGTTCGACCTGCTCTACACCGGCGGCGCCTACGGCTGAGCGCGACTAGCTGTTTTCCTCGACTTGAAGACGCGATAACACCCACCCCCACCCTCGCCGCCCATGGCATCGCCACGCGCGCGCGACGAGGGCAAGGGGCTGATGCGCGAGGATCGCGCCGGGGACGCTTGTTTGCGCTGGCGTAAGTGTGTCGTCGATCGGATTAGCGGGACGCGTCATCCGACAATGTTGGCCGAAGCGAGACGCGCTGCTCCGTGCCAACATTGTCGGGTTACGCCCTTTGGGCCAACCCGACCTGCAAAGCCGGGCTTGCTTAACGGTATCCGGGCGCCGCGAAGCTTAGAACTGGTCTTCGGTCAAGGCCAGCACGCCGGCGCTGCCGTCGATGATCGCCGTGCGCAGGCCCGACGCCTGCGACAGGATGTGGTCGGCGAAGAAGCGCGCGGTGCCGATCTTGGCGCGGTAGAACGAGGCGTCGCCGCCGCCCGCGTCCAGCTTCTGCTGGGCGATGATGGCGGCGCGCGCCATCTGCCAACCGCCCAGCACGATGCCGGCCAGTTTCAGGTACGGCACGCTGCCCGCGAAGACGGCTTTGATGTCGGTTTTCATGTTGGCGGCGACGTAGTCGACCACGGCGTCGAGCGCCGCGCTGCCTTCGCTCAACTGGCGGTGCATCGCCCGGAAGTCGGCGCCGGCCAGGCCGGCCAGTTGCGCCTCGGTCGCGCGGACCTGGGCGATGATGCTTTTCGCCACGGCGCCGCCGTCGCGCACGGTCTTGCGACCGACCAGGTCGTTGGCCTGGATCGCCGTGGTGCCTTCGTAGATCGTCAGGATCTTGGCGTCGCGGTAGTGCTGCGCGGCGCCGGTTTCCTCGATGAAGCCCATACCGCCGTGCACTTGCACGCCGTCGCGGGTGACGTCTTGCGACATTTCGGTCGACCAGCCCTTGATGACCGGCACCAGGTATTCATACACGGCCAGGCTGTCGGCGCGCACCGCCGCGTCCGGATGGTGGTGGGCCACGTCGCTGACGCCGGCGCCGACGTAGGCCAGCGCCCGCGCCGCCTCGATCTGCGCGCGCATCGACATCAGCATGCGCCGCACGTCCGGGTGGTGGATGATGGAAACCGGGCCGGCCGAACCGGCCAGGTCGCGCGACTGGACGCGGTCCTTGGCGAACGCCACCGCCTGCTGGTACGAGCGCTCGGCCAAGCCGATGCCCTGCAGGCCGACGCCGAAGCGGGCCGCGTTCATCATGATGAACATGTATTCCAGGCCGCGATTTTCCTCGCCGACCAGGGTGCCGATGGCGCCGCCGTGGTCGCCGAATTGCAGCACCGCGGTCGGGCTGGCCTTGATGCCCAGCTTGTGCTCGATCGAGACGCAATGGGCGTCGTTGCGCGCGCCCAGCGTACCGTCGGCGTTGACCAGGAATTTCGGCACGATGAACAGCGAGATGCCCTTGACGCCGGCCGGGGCGTCCGGCGTGCGCGCCAGCACCAGGTGGACGATGTTCTCGGCCATGTCGTGTTCGCCGTAGGTGATGAAGATTTTGGTGCCGAACACCTTGTAGGTGCCGTCGCCCTGCGGCACGGCGCGGCTGCGCACGGCGGCCAGGTCGGAGCCGGCCTGCGGCTCGGTCAGGTTCATGGTGCCGGTCCATTTGCCCGACACCAGCGGTTCCAGGTAGGTGGCCTTCTGCGCGTCGCTGCCGGCCGTCAGCAGCGCCTCGATGGCGCCGTCCGACAGCAGCGCGACCAGCGCGAACGAGACGCTGGCCGAGTTCAACATTTCAATGCACGGCGTCGCCAGCAACTTCGGCAAGCCCTGGCCGCCGAATTCGGTTGGATGTTGCACGCCCTGCCAGCCGGCCTCGGCGAACGCCTTGAAGGCGTCCTTGAAGCCCTTCGAGGTGGTGACGTTGCCGTCGTGCCAGAAGCTCGGCTCCTTGTCGCTGGGGCCGTTCAGCGGGGCCACTACGGCGCCGCAGAATTTCGCGTTCTCTTCCAGCACCGCCTCGGCGGTGTCCGGGGTCGCGTCTTCGCAGCCAGGCAGCGTGTGCACGTCGGCCAAGCCGGCCAGTTCGTTCATGACGAACAACATATCTTTCAACGGCGCTGTGTAACTCATCTCATCTCTCCAAGAAAACAAGCCACGGTGGCCCCGCACTTCGTGCGTCGGACCAGCGTGGCTTGGTAAGTATTAACTCAAGCTCTTATCAGCCGGATCAGCCCAGTTCTTTGACCAGTTCGGGAACGATATCGAACAGGTCGCCGACGATGCCGTAGTCGGCCACGGCGAAAATCGGCGCTTCCGGATCCTTATTGATCGCGACGATGGTTTTCGAATCCTTCATGCCGGCCAGATGCTGGATCGCGCCGGAAATACCGACGGCGATGTACAGCGTCGGCGCGACGATCTTGCCGGTCTGGCCCACCTGCCAGTCGTTCGGCACGAAGCCGGCGTCGACGGCGGCGCGCGAGGCGCCCATGGCCGCGCCCAGCTTGTCGGCCAGCGG
Source organism: Janthinobacterium sp. CG_23.3 (assembly GCF_046115965.1). NCBI lineage: Bacteria > Pseudomonadati > Pseudomonadota > Betaproteobacteria > Burkholderiales > Oxalobacteraceae > Janthinobacterium > Janthinobacterium sp. CG_23.3. The sequence goes on from NZ_JBJXIB010000027.1 coordinate 12,345, forward strand.
CTCCAAGACCTTGAAGTTGTCGGCCGAACCGATACCGCGCCCGCCCGAAACGATGATCTTGGCGGCGGTCAACTCGGGACGGTCCGACTTGGCCACTTCGCGCCCGACGAAGACCGACTTGCCCGAGTCCGCGACGGCGGCCACGGTGTCGGTGGCGGCCGCACCGCCGGTGGCGGCGGCGGCGTCGAAGCCGGTACTGCGCACGGTGATGACTTTGACCTTGTCGCCCGACTGCACGGTGGCGATCGCGTTACCGGCGTAGATCGGGCGCTCGAAGGTGTCGGGCGAATCGACCTTGGTGATTTCCGAAATCTGCGCCACGTCCAGCTTGGCGGCCACGCGCGGCAGGATGTTCTTGCCGTAGGCGGTGGCCGGGGCCAGGATGTGGCTGTAGGCGGCGGCAACGGCGAGCACCTGCTCGGCGACGTTCTCGGCCAGGCCGTCGGCAAACGCGGGCGCGTCGGCAAGCAGCACCTTGGTCACGCCGGCGATTTGCGCGGCGGCCGCGGCGGCGGCGCCGGCATTGCTGCCGGCCACCAGAACGTGGACGTCGCCGCCGCATTGCAGCGCGGCGGTCACGGTGTGGAGGGTGCTTCCTTTTAACGAAGCGTTGTCGTGTTCAGCAATAACTAATGCGACCATGATAATTCCTAGTATGTCGGCGGCGCGGCGTTGCGCGCGCTGCCCGATTCATGTTGTGGGGACGGCGGGGCCGCAGGAACGTGTAAGAAATAAATTCCCTATTTGGACGCGTCTGGCGGGATGCGATGCAAGGCGGACGACCCGACGCAATGCGAGCATTGCTAGGGTCGGCCAACGCCGCAGCGCGCCCGCCAGACGCGCAACAAATCGGGAAGTTATTTCGCGCATGTTCCCTAGATGACTTTGGCTTCGTTGCGCAGCTTGGCGACCAGCGTCGCGACGTCCGGCACCTTGATGCCGGCCGAGCGCTTGGCCGGCTCGACGACTTTCAGGGTTTTCAGACGCGGCGTGCAGTCGACGCCCAGTTCCTCCGGCTTGACGGTGTCGAGCGGCTTCTTCTTCGCCTTCATGATGTTCGGCAGCGTCACGTAGCGCGGCTCGTTCAGGCGCAGGTCGGTGGTAATGATGGCCGGCAGAGTCAAAGTCAGCGTTTCCAGGCCGCCGTCGACTTCGCGGGTGACCGTCACTTTGCCGTCGTCGAGCAGCACTTTCGAGGCGAACGTCGCTTGCGGCCAGCCCAGCAGGGCCGCCAGCATCTGGCCGGTCTGGTTGCTGTCGTCGTCGATCGCCTGTTTGCCCAGGATGATCAGTTGCGGCTGTTCCTTGTCGGCCAGCGCCTTGACCAGCTTGGCGACGGCCAGCGGCTCCAGTTCGGCGGCCGTTTCCACCAGGATGCCGCGGTCGGCGCCGATGGCCATCGCGGTGCGCAGGGTTTCCTGGCACTGCGTCACGCCGCACGAGACGGCGATCACTTCGGTGACCTTGCCGGCTTCTTTGAGGCGCATCGCTTCTTCCAGCGCGATCTCATCGAACGGGTTCATCGACATTTTGACGTTGGCGGTATCGACGCCAGTGCCGTCACTTTTGACGCGGACTTTGACGTTGTAGTCGACCACGCGTTTGACGGGTACCAAGACTTTCATAGCTGTGCCTTTGGGAAATGATAAAAATGACGGACTAAGTAAATATGGGCTAGATTATAAGAGGAAACCCGGCGATAAACAGAATTAAAGCACGATCGTGCGATTTTTTGTTAGAAGAAGTCGTCTAATCCAACAGACGGCGTGCTTCGGAATGGCGATGAGAACGCTGCAAAGCAGCATAAACGCGTCGCGGCGGGCCGTTTCGGGGCCGCCGCGGCCTGGACTATTTGCGTTGCATCAAAAATACAAACTCGCGCCCGGTCTGCACGTGGGACAGCAGCGCGTTGCCGGTCTGCTTGGCGAACGCCTGGAAGTCGCGCACCGAACCGGGGTCGGTGGCCATAATGCGCAGTACTTCGCCGCTTTGCAGCTCGGCCAGGGCCTTCTTGGCCTTCAGAATCGGCAACGGGCAATTCAAGCCCCGCGCGTCGAGTTCTTTTTGGAATTCCATGATCTCGTTATCAAGTAGTGTGTCGCTCATCATATCCCGCTTGGTTCGTTGCACTGATTTTTGACATACTACTCCAATTACGGGCAAATGACGCGCTGCACCAAAATAGTTCGGCAAATGTTGTGAGGTCACAACGACAACTGAGGTAGTAAAACGACAACGCGGCCGTGGCCGCGCCGCCGTTTTCACTCTCAAGCGCGCTCGGCAACCCAGGCCGGGACGCCCGCCAAGGCGGCCGCCAGGTTGGTAGGATCGGTACCGCCGGCCTGCGCCATATCGGGGCGTCCGCCGCCTTTTCCGCCCACTTGTTGTGCAACGAAGTTGACCAGCTCGCCGGCCTTGACCTTGCCGGTGGCGTCGGCGGTGACGCCGGCGATCAGGCTGACCTTGCCGTCGGCGACGCTGGCGAGCACGATGGCGGCCGTCTTCAGCTTGTCCTTGAGCTTGTCCATGGTTTCACGCAGGCGCGCCACGTCGGCGCCGTCCAGCACCGCCGCCAGCACCTTGACGCCGTTGACGTCGACCGCCCGGGCGACCAGTTCGTCGCCCTGCCCGGAGGCCAGCTTCGACTTCAGCGCCGCCAATTCCTTCTCCAGCGACTTGACGTGGTCCTGTACCTGCACGATGCGGGCGGTCAGCTCGTCCGGGTTGGCCTTCAAGGCCGCCGACGCTTCCAGCAGACGCCGGTTCAAGCTTTGCACCAGCGCCAGCGCGCCTTCGCCGGTGACGGCCTCGACGCGGCGGATGCCGGCCGCGACGCCGCCCTCGCCGATGATCTTGAACAGGCCGATGTCGCCGGTGCGCTGCACGTGCACGCCGCCGCACAGCTCTTTCGAGCTGCCGATGTCGAGCACGCGCACCTCGTCGCCGTACTTCTCGCCGAACAAGGCCATGGCGCCGTGCTTGACGGCGTCGTCGAAGGACATGTTATGCGACTGGGTGGCGTGGTTTTGCAGGATCTCGCGGTTGACGAGCGCCTCCACGGCGACGATCTGCTCGGCCGTCAGCGGCGCGTTGTGCGAAAAGTCGAAACGGGTGCGGTCGGGATCGACCACCGAGCCTTTTTGCGCCACGTGGGCGCCCAGCACCTCGCGCAGCGCCTTGTGCATCAAATGCGTTGCCGAGTGGTTGCGGATGGTGCGCGCGCGGGTCGCCTCGTCGACGATCGCCTCGACCGTGTCGCCCACCGTCAGCGCGCCCTCCGCCAGCTCGCCGTGGTGGCCGAACACGTCGGCCTGGATCTTCAGCGTGTCTTCGACGTTGAACTGGCCGGAGGTGAACTGGATGACGCCCCGGTCGCCGACCTGGCCGCCCGATTCCGCGTAGAACGGCGTGGTGTCGAGCACCACGATGCCGGACTGGCCGCCCTTCAGTTCCTGCACCGACACGCCGTCGGCGTACAGCGCGACGACCTTGCTGGCGTGGACCAGCTTGTCGTAACCGACGAACTTGTTTTTCGCGCCGGCGTAGTCGACGTTTTGCAGCTTGGCGAAGCCGCCCTTCTTGCGCGCGTTTTCGCGCTGGCGCTCCATCGCCTCCTTGAAGCCGGCCTCGTCGAGCACGACGTCGCGCTCGCGGCAAATGTCGGCCGTCAAATCCAGCGGGAAGCCATAGGTGTCGTAGAGCAGGAAGGCGGTGGCGCCGTCGAGGTTCTTGCCGTCCTTGGCCAGTTGCGTTTCCAGGATCTTCATGCCGTTTTCCAGCGTCTCGCCGAAACGCTCTTCCTCCGTCTTGAGCATGTGCGCGACGCGCTCTTTCATGTCGGCCAGCTCGGGATAGGCGGCGCCCATCTGGATCGACAGGTCGTCGACCAGCCTGTAGAAGAACGGCTTGGTCTGGCCCAACTTGTGGCCGTGGCGCAGCGCGCGGCGGATGATGCGGCGCAGCACATAGCCGTGGCTTTCAGGGCCGGGAATGATGCCGTCGACGATCATGAACGCGGCCGAGCGGATGTGGTCGGCGATCACGCGCAGCGACTTGCTTTCCAGGTCGGTGGCGCCGGTTTCGCGCGCGGCGGCCTTGATCAAGGCCTGGAACAGGTCGATCTCGTAGTTCGAATGGACGTGCTGCAGCACGGCGGCCAGGCGCTCCATGCCCATGCCGGTATCGACGCAAGGCTTGGGCAGCTTGTGCATGACGCCGGCGTCGTCGCGGTTGAACTGCATGAACACCAGGTTCCAGATTTCGATGAAACGGTCGCCGTCCTCGTCGGGCGAACCCGGCGGGCCGCCCGGAATGTCGGCGCCGTGGTCGTAGAAGATCTCGGTGCACGGACCGCACGGGCCGGTGTCGGCCATCTGCCAGAAATTGTCCGAGGCGTAGCGCGCGCCCTTGTTGTCGCCGATGCGGATGATGCGCTCGACCGGCACGCCCATTTCCTTGGACCAGATGTCGTAGGCCTCGTCGTCCTCGTGGTAGACGGTGACGGTGAGCTTGTCGGCCGGCAGGCCGTAGACCTTGGTCAGCAATTCCCAGGCGTACTGGATGGCGTCGCGCTTGAAGTAGTCGCCGAAGCTGAAGTTGCCCAGCATTTCAAAGAAGGTGTGGTGGCGCGCGGTGTAGCCGACGTTTTCCAGGTCGTTGTGCTTGCCGCCGGCGCGCACGCAGCGTTGTACCGAGGTGGCGCGGGTGTACGGGCGCGTGTCGGTGCCGGTGAACACGTCCTTGAATTGCACCATGCCGCTATTGGTCAACAACAAGGTGGGATCGTTACCCGGAACGAGCGAACTGGAGCGGACAATTGTATGGCCCTTCGATTCGAAGAACTTGAGGAATTTGTCGCGGATGTCAGATGAATTCATGTTTTTTGGCAGGGGTGGCGGCAGCTTGAAAGAAAATATTATACGTGATAACCCCGCCCGGAAATACCGGGCGGCGGCGGCGGCGGGCGCCGTGGCGCCGCGGCCGGCCATGCCGTTTATGCGAAGTCCGGGCCGATCAGGTCGATGCGGTCGGTGCAGAAGCCGTCCACGCCCCAGCCGAGCAATTCGCGCGCGCGCCCGGGCTCGTTGACTGTGTAGCAGAACAGGCCCAGGCCGGCGTCCTTGACGGCCCGCGCCAGCGCCGCCGTCAGGTGGCGCTGGTTGGTGTGCACGGCAACAACGTCGAGCGCGCGCGCCCGGGCCAGCCAGTCGTGCGGCAGGCAATCGATCAGCAGCGCGCGCGGCAGGTAGGGCGCGGCCTCGCGCGCCGCCGCCAGCGCCTCGGCGCTGAACGAGGACAGCAGCGGCAGCTGGGCCGGGTCGCCGGCGGCGATCTCGGCGCCGAAGCAGGCCCGGGTAACGCCCGCCACCACCCTGCCCGTCTCGCGCTCGAAGCCCGGCACCGGCTTGATTTCAATGTTCATCCAGATGCGCTGCGCCTTGCAGTAGTCGACGAACAGGCCGAAGTTCGGCACCTTTTCGTCGGCGAACAGGGGGCTAAACCAGCTGCCGGCGTCCAGCGCCGCCAGCTCGGCCGCGCCGAGGTCGGCGACGCTGCCGGCGCCGGCCACGGTGCGCCCCAGCACGTCGTCGTGCAACACCACGCCGACGCCGTCGCGCGACAGCATGACGTCGAACTCGACGGCGTGGAAGCCGTAGGCCAGGGCGCAGCGCAGCGCGGCGAAGGTATTTTCCGGCGCCAGCGTGCCGCCGCCTCGGTGCGCAACAATTTTAGGGTAGGGCCACATGGACGATCCGCTCGGTGATTTCATCGACAAGCCTGGCGATGTGTTCTAGACTTTGTTTCCAACGTTACCATTGTTAAAGGACAAGATGTCGGATTCGACTGAAAAAACCTCGACCGCGCCAAAAGCGCTGGGCCATTTGCGCGTGCTCGACCTGAGCCGCGTGCTGGCCGGACCCTGGTGCTCGCAAAACCTGGCGGACTTGGGCGCCGACGTCATCAAGATCGAGCGGCCCGGCGCCGGCGACGACACGCGCGCCTGGGGCCCGCCCTATGCCAAGGACGCCGACGGCCGCGACACCAGCGAGGCGGCGTATTACCTGGCGGCGAACCGCGGCAAGCGCTCGGTGACGGTGGACATCGCCAGCGCCGACGGCCAGGCGCTGGTGCGCGAACTGGCGCGCCACTCCGACGTGGTGTTGGAGAACTTCAAGGTCGGCCATCTGAAACGCTACGGCCTCGACTATGAAACGCTGAAAGGGATCAAGCCGGACCTGGTGTATTGCTCGGTCACCGGTTTCGGCCAGGACGGGCCGTACGCGCACCGCCCCGGCTACGACTTCCTGATCCAAGGCATGGGCGGGCTGATGTCGGTCACCGGCGAACGCGACGACCTGCCCGGCGGCGGCCCGCAAAAGGCCGGCGTCGCGCTGACCGATTTGATGACCGGCATGTACGCGACCATCGCGGTGCTGGCCGCGCTGAGCCACCGCGACCGCACTGGCGAGGGCCAGTATATCGACATGGCGCTGCTCGACGTGCAGGTGGCGATGCTGGCGAATATGGGCAGCAATTACCTGAACAGCGGCAAGGCCCCCAAGCGCTGGGGCAACGCCCACCCGAACATCGTGCCCTACCAAACTTTCGCCTGCGCCGACGGCCACATCATCGTCGCCGCCGGCAACGACGGCCAGTACCAGAAGTTCGTCGAGGTCGGCGGGCGCGCGGACTTGGCGGCCGACGTCCGCTTCGCCAGCAATCCGGGCCGGGTCGAGCACCGCGACGCGCTGGTGCCGCTGCTGGCGGAGATGGTCAAGACGCGCACCCGGGCCGAGTGGATAGACCAGCTGGAAGCGGTCGGCGTGCCGTGCGGCCCGATCAACGACATCGCCGACGTGTTCGACAACCCGCAGGTGCGGGCGCGCGGTCTGGCCTTCGAGATGCCGCACCCCAGCGCCGGCACCGTCAAGCTGGTGCGCAGCCCGATGCGCCTGTCGGCCACGCCGCCCTGCACCGAGCTGGCGCCGCCGCTGCTGGGCCAGCACACCGACGAGGTGCTGCGCGAAATGCTCGGCCACAGCGCCGAACGCATCGCCGCGCTGCGCGACAAGGGCGTGCTCTAGTCCGTCGTGCCGCCGCGGAAGCCAATCGTCGCCCGTAAGTCGGGTTAGCCCGCAAGGGCGTAACCCGACTGGCGTACGCGTCAGCCCGGCGTTAACAACATTCAAACCACCGACAAAGGGCTGGGGTCAGACGGGGATGCCGTGTCACCTAGCCACCCACCCCGCTCCTTGAGGCCGTTGGCGGGCGTTTTACGTGCGCGGCGCTTTTAATGCAATTGGTGCTTCAGGTTGGACAGCTCGTCGTGCACCCGCAGCACGGCGTTTTTCATCTGCGGCGTCAGGTTGGCGCCGCTGCCGCACACCTGCTTGGCGCGGTCGCCCAGTTGTTCCAAGTCTTCGACCACTTTGCGGATGCGCATTTCGTCGCGCGATTCGATGGCTTCCTTGGCCAGGTCCGATTGCCGGTCCAGGCGCTCGATGCAATCCCTCAATTCGCTGGGCAGGTCGCGTTCGACGGAGCAAGCCTGGGAAGCCTGTCCGATGGCTTGCTGAATCGTAGTAAAGCGTTGTTGGATTTCGTTCGCTTGTAGCATGATTAGCCTCCAAAAAAAATCCCGGTGCGGAAAGTGCGCCGGTCTTGGTTGGATCGGCGGATGCGGCCAAAGTTGCAATCCCGGCCAGCCCGTCAGCCAGACTTTTTGCGCCGGCGCAAATAATCTATACGTCCAGAAACGAAGGTGCGCCCGCCTTGTAAGAATCTGTTACCGATTGCACAATTGTTAAATTAGTCATATACATTGCGCCATCGCTGACGCGCTTCGCCACTCGACATTCCACGATGACAAACACATTGAACACGCAGCGCATGGGGGCCGTCCTACTGACGGGGGCGGTGCATTTGGCCTTGCTGTACGCGTTTTTGCAAAGCCACCATCCGCTCCCGGCGGAGTCGGCACAGCCCGAGCGGGCGCCGATCCAGTGGTTCATCCTGCCTTTGCCGGCAACGCGCCCGAGCGGCACCAGCGCCGCGCCGCTGCCGCCGGTACCGCGGCGCCTGCCCGCCGCCGCGCGAACGCCGGCGCCACGCCGGGGCGCGCCGCGGGCGCCGACGGAAGCGGCGACTATCACGCCGGACCCGGTTACCGTCGCGCCGCCGGCGGCCGCGGCCGACCCCGCCGCGGCGCCGCTCAGCGTCGACGAGATCATGCGCATAGCCAAACGCGACATCGGCAAAATCGACAAACAATTGCGCAAGGAGCACCCGCAGCGCGGCGAACAGGCGCCGCTGGACACGCCGCAGGCCAGGCTGGAAAAAGGGTTCGCGGCGGCCCACGCGGCGGTACGGCCCAAGTTTTACGAAGCGGCAAGAACGGAGGAATTGACGATGCCGGGGAGCAGCGGCTCGCGCATCTATAAAGTCACTACCGCCGTCCTGAGCTACTGCATTCAAATCAAGCCCGACGGCGAGCGCATCTATCTGCTGACCTGCCCGAACTAGGCCGGCGGCCGGGTCAGGACGCGGCCAGGCGCGGCCCCAGCGGCGCCAGGTGACGCAAGCGCAGCGCGACTAGCAGGGCCAGCCCGAGGCCGACGCTGAGCAGCGTCACCACGCCGGACCAGCCGGCGCCGGCCCACACCAGGCCCGACAGCGAACCCACCAGGCTGGAACCGAGGTAGTAGAAGAACAGGTACAGCGCCGACGCCAGCGCCTGCGGCGCGCGCGCCCGCCGTCCCACCCAGCTGCTGGCGATCGAATGCGCGGCGAAAAAGCCAAAGGTGAACAGCGCCAGGCCGGCCAGGATCGGCGCCAGCGCGTTCGACAACGTCAGCAGCAAGCCGGCCAGCATCGTCGACAGCATGATCCACAACACGCCGCGGCGCCCGAGCCGGTCGGCCAGGCGGCCGGCCCAGACCGAACTGAAGATGCCGATCAGGTACAGGAAGGCGATCGCCCCGACGGTGCTCTGGCCCAGCGCGAACGGCGCCGCCAGCAGCCGGTAGGCGATGTAGTTGTACATGCTGACGAAACAACCCATCAGCAGGAACGCCAGCAGGAACAGCCACGGCAGGCCGGGGTCGGACAGGTGCCGGCGCAGGCCCGCCGGCAGCGCCGCCCAGCCGTCGCGGTTGGCGACGAAATTGCGCGAGCGCGGCAGGCTGCGCCAGAACTCGGCCGCCGCCAGCAAGCCCATCACGCCCATCGCCGCCAGCGCCGCCCGCCACGAGTAAAAGTCGCTGAGCACCGCCACCACCACCCTGCCGGCCATGCCGCCGAAGGCGCTGCCGGCGATGTACAAGCCCATCGACAAGCCCAGCGACGGCGCTTCGATCTCTTCGGCCAGGTAGGCCATGGCGATGGCCGGCATGCCGCCCAGGGCGACGCCGAGCGCGGCGCGCATCAGCAGCAACTGCGGATAACTGCGGGCGAAGGCGCACAGCAAAGTCATCAGTGCCGCCACGGCCAGCGCCGCCACCATCAGCGGCTTGCGCCCGAGCCGGTCGGACATGGCGCTCGTCAGCAACAGCGAGACGGCCAGCGCGGCCGTCGATATCGACAGCGACCAGCTGCTTTGCGCCGGCGTCAGCGCGAACTCGTGCGACAGCAGCGGCATCAGCGGCTGCACGCAGTACAACAGGGCGAAGGTGGAAAAACCGCCGAAAAACAGCGCGCGGTTGCTGCGTTTGAACGCCGGCGTGCCGGCGGCGATGGCCGGCTGCGCGGAGGGCGCGGCAACGAGATGGAGGGCGGGAGCGGGCATGGTGGCGGACTGGGAGGGCGGCGAGAAGTCCATCATAGGATTGCGTATTAATATCGTCCAATATATATTCGAGTCATTAATCATACTTTAAACAGATAACAAAAATGGAACTACGCCACCTGCGCTACTTCGTCGCCGTCGCCGAGGAGTTGCATTTCACGCGCGCCGCCGAACGCCTGCACATCGGCCAGCCGCCGCTGAGCCAACAAATCCAGGCGCTGGAGGCGGAGCTGGGCGCGCAGTTGTTCGAGCGCAGCAAGCGCTGGGTGCGCCTGACCGAGGCCGGCCGCCTGTTCCTCGTCGACGCCAGGCGCATCCTGGCGCTGGCCGACGAGGCCGCCGTGACGGCGCGCCGGGCCCAGCGCGGCGAGGCCGGCGAGCTGCGCATCGGCTTTACCTTCTCGACGCCGTTCACGCCGCTGTTTGCCAGCGTCATCAACGGCTACCGCCAGCGCTTCCCGCTGGTGCGCCTGACGCTGCATGAAATGGCGACGCTGCCGCAGATCGAGGCGATCGGCCAGCGCACGCTGGACCTGGGCTTCGTGCGCCCGCCGGAGGCGGCGATTCCCGACGGCGTGACGCTGAGCGTGTTGCGCCAGGACCCGCTGCTGCTGGTGCTGCCGAGCGGGCATGCGCTGGCCGGCCAGGCCGAGATCGCCATCAAGGATTTGGCCGGGCAGGCGTTCGTGATGTATCCGAAGGACGCCGGCACCGGCATTTATCCGCAAATCTTCCGTTTGTGCCGGGCCGCCGGTTTCGTGCCGCACATCGCCCAGGAGGCCGGCGAGGCGTCCACCATCATCGGCCTGGTGGCGGCCGGTTGCGGCATCTCGGTGCTGCCGGCCTCGTTCGACCGGATCAGGATGGACGGCGTGTGTTACCGGCCGATTGCCGACCCGGCCGCGACCACCAGCCTGCTGCTGGCGCGGCGCCGGGGGCCGAGCACGCCGCTGATCGACGCGTTTGTGGCGTTGGCGGGCGAGGCGGCCGGCGCGGCGTAGTGTAGGGGGGATCGAGGAAGGCCGCTGGAGCGGGAAAAAGCAACGCCAACGTGCCGGGGCCGGCCCCGGGTCAGACCCTCACGGTCTGGCCCGGGATGTGCGCCTCCGGTTTAATCGTACGACGGCGGCGCCCAGGGCGCCTAGTCGTAGTCGGCGTCGAGTTCCGAGCCGGCGTAGTTTTCCAGCTGTTCAAACAGCTTTTTCATGCTGGTGCGCGTCAGGATTTGCTGGATCACGGTGCAGTGCGTGCGATAGGCCTCGATGCGCTCGAGCAGCACCTCGTGGTGCTGCACCGGCACCTTGGCCAGCAGCTCCGTCCAGCCCGCCTCGAAGTCGGGCTTGTTCTTGCGCACCGCCCGCACCAGCCGTTCGAATTGCTTCTGGCCGGTGCGCGCGACGATGCCGCCGCCGCCCTCGATGGCGAAGATGACCGCCAGCGCAATCACGCCCTCCGCGTTGAGGTCGCTGTCGTTGACCGGGCCGCGGCTGTTGTGGCGGCGCAGCCAGTTGGCCAGGCGCACGATCGCCTGCACTTCCTTGCGCTGCTTGAGCTGGAGCGCGTATTTCTCCGGGCCGTTCCAGTTCTTGTTCGGGTCGGCGCCGCACAGGTCGACGAACAGGTCGCGCAGGCGCCGCTGCACATACACCGGGTCGACGTCGTACTCGCCGACCAGCGCGTCCTCGGGCAGTTGCGACAGCTCGCGCACCAGGCGGAAGCCGACCTGGAAGGCGTGCTCGGCGCCGTGCTCGACCAGGAAGTCGAGCGCCGCCTCGTCGCCCTCGTGCATCAGCGCGTGCTCCAGCCCCAGCGAGACGCCGCCCACCGTCAGGTACAGCGCCTTCTGGATGCCCTCGGCGGTGCGCTCGTTGGTGAACTTCTCGGCCACCATGGCGGTGATGCCGGTGAGTTCGTCGGCCAGGTTGGCGGCGGCGTCGATGCGCGCATCGGTCGCCAGCAATTTAATGGCGCGCACCAGGCGCGGCAGGTTTTCTACTACGATTGCAGGCAGCATTATGTAGGTTCCACTGACGATTGCGGCATCAAGAAAAGATGCCGGTGCCCAGGCTGCGGCGCGCGCCAGGCTTGGCCACGCTGCTGCGCGTGCTCGGCACTTGCTTGCGCAAGCGGTACAGCAACTCCTTGGTGCTGCGCTGCAGGAAGGCCGGCTCCTCCTCGTCCGGGTCGTCGGAAAATTCGGCGTCGACCAGGTCGCCGCTGTGGCGGAAGTCGGGGAACAGCTCGAACAGCGCGCGGTCCCAGCCGTCCTCGTTGGCCTGCGCCAGTTCGATCGCCAGCGGCACGACGTCGTTGTCGGACGAGGTCTGGCCGGTGATGTACGGGCCCTTGACCAGGATCTCGCCGGCCACTTCCAGGATTTCCTTCGGCGCCATCGAGAACAGGATGGCGAACGCGGTCGAGCCCCAGTCGGTGGCCGAGGCTTCGAACAGCAGCGCGCGGCGGCGCTCGGCGTCCTCGGACGAGAAGACGATGCCGTGGATGTGCGCGAACAGCGCCTCGGCGATGCGCTCCGGGTCGTCCTCGATCTGGTCGTCGCTCCAGGTGGCGGCGATGAAGGCCAGGCTGTCGGCCCAGGCCTTGGGCGGCACCAGCAGCGTCGCCAGCGACATCTTGCCGCCGTCGAAGCCGGCCAGGTGCAGCGCCGTCACCTGCGGCGGGATGCTGCCGAGCACCTCGGCCACGACCAGGTCACCGTACTGCTCGGCGGCGTCGGAAAAGGCTTGCTCGGCGTGGCCCAGCGAGCCGGCCAGCACCAGCTCGGTGACTTGCTTGCTCAGCGCCGGCAGGTTGCTGTTAGCGGCCATTGTCGTCTCCGTCCTGGTCGAACATCTGCGCGAACTCGTCGGTGACGTCGTCGTCGTCGTGCCGGTCGTCGCCGTCGTCGTTGACGCCGAGTTGCTCAAGCGACTGGTCCTCGTCGTCCCACAGGCGCGGGTTCTTGTACAGGAAGGCGGTGATAATGGCCTGGCGCGCCAGCTCCGGGAAGCTGTCGGCGATGGCCGCGTACATCTTGGCCGCCTCGGCGCCGGCGCAGGACGCCATCGCGAACACCGGGCCGGGCTCGCCCATGTCGTAGTCCTCGCTGGCGGCCAGCAAGCCCTTCGGGTTGTTGAAGACGATATGGTCGACCAGCGCAAAGCTGAGCATGTTCAAATCTTCGATGCCGCCGCCGCTGGCGTATTCGCCGACCAGCGCGCTGACCACGCTCTGGTAGTTCTTGCGGTTCGGCGGATCGCCCAGAATGCCTTCGATTTGGCCGCCCAACTCGCGCGACTGATAGGCAAATTCGGGGTGTACTCTTATCATTTTCTTCTTTCCAATGTATTCCACGGCGCCGTATGCGGCGCCGCTCTAGATGATGCGTAAACCCGGCTCAGGCCGGCAGGACGGTGCCGTGCAGACTGAACACGGAACGCCACAGCGCGTAGGCCTCGGCCTCCGGATCGATGATGATGCGGTGGTTGACGCTCTGGTCGTATTCAGCGCGCTTGACCGGGTCGGCCAGGATTTCATAGGCCTTGGTGATGCTCTTGAAACGCGCCTCCGCGCCCGGCGCCTGGTTGCGGTCGGGGTGGAAGCGCATCGCCAGCGAGCGGTAGACCTTCTTGACCTCCTCGTCGCTGGCATTCGGGGCGACGCCGAGGACGTTGTATACATTTTCCACCATATGAAGACTCCGGGACGCGTGCCGCAAACAATTAAAGACGAATTATCCTATAGAAAAGGGCCGGCGTCCGGCCCGCGCGTGAAATGCGCGCCGCAACATCGGCGGCAAACGCCGGCGCGTACGGTAAAATGCCGGCAACCCGACACTTTCACTGCATTGAACTGAAAAGCACATGAGCAACGACAAAAACAACAGCGCGCCGGCGGCCCCGGCGCTGACGTCCAACTTCCTGCGCGCCATCGTCGAAGCCGATCTGGCCGCCGGCACCCACGCGCGCCCGGGCCTGCCGCCCGTCATCACGCGCTTCCCGCCGGAGCCGAACGGCTACCTGCACGTCGGCCACGCCAAATCGATCTGCCTGAACTTCGGCCTGGCGCGCGACTACGCCGGGCGCTGCAACCTGCGCTTCGACGACACCAACCCGGCCAGGGAAGAGCAGGAATACGTCGACACCATCATCGACAGCGTCAAATGGCTCGGCTTCAACTGGGAATCCGCGGGACCGAACGGCGTCGAAAACCACCTGCACTACGCCAGCGACTACTTCGAGCAGTTGTACCTGATGGCCGAATACCTGATCCAGGCCGGCCTCGCCTACGTCGACAGCCAGAGCGCCGACGACATGGCGGCCAGCCGCGGCAACTTCAACACGCCGGGCAGCAATTCGCCGTTCCGCGACCGCCCCGCCGACGAGTCGCTGGCGCTGTTCCGGGCGATGCGCGCCGGCCAGTTCAAGGACGGCGAGCACATCCTGCGCGCCAAGGTCAGCGAGGACGCGATGGCGTCGCCGAACATGAACCTGCGCGACCCGGCCATCTACCGCATCCGCCACGCCCACCACCACCGCACCGGCGACGCCTGGTGCATCTACCCGATGTACGACTTCACGCACCCGATCTCGGATGCGCTGGAGAACATCACCCATTCGGTTTGCACGCTGGAGTTCCAGGACCACCGGCCGTTCTACGACTGGCTGCTGGCGACCCTGTCGGCCGGCAACTTCTTCCGGCTGCCGGCGCCGCGCCAGTACGAATTCTCGCGCCTGAACCTGACCTACGTCATCACCAGCAAGCGCAAGCTGCGCCAGCTGGTCGACGAGGGCATCGTCGACGGCTGGGACGATCCGCGCATGCCGACCATCGTCGGCCTGCGCCGGCGCGGCTTCACGCCGGAGGCGATCCAGCTGTTCTGCGAACGCATCGGCGTGACCAAGTCGGACGGCTGGATCGACATGAGCACCTTCGAGGGCTGCCTGCGCGAAGACCTGGACCCGAAGGCGCCGCGCGCGGCCGCCGTGCTGCGCCCGCTCAAGCTGGTGATCGACAACTTCGCCGAGGACGGCAGCGTCGAGTGCAACTCGCCGGTGCACCCGCACTTCCCCGAGCGCGGCCTGCGCACCTTCCCGCTGACGCGCCGGCTGTGGATCGAGCAGGACGACTTCATGGAGGTGCCGAGCAAGGGCTACTTCCGCCTGTATCCGCCGATCGGCGACAAGCCGGGCAGCCGGGTGCGCCTGCGCTACGGCTACGTGGTCGAATGCACCGGTTTTGACAAGGACGCCGACGGCAAGGTCGTCGCCGTGCATTGCCATTATTTCGAAGACAGCAAGTCGGGCAGCGACGGCAGCGCCACCTACAAGGTCAAGGGCAACATCCACTGGGTGAGCGAAGCGACCGCGGTGGAGGCCGAGGTACGCCTGTACGACCGCCTGTTTACCGACCCGCAGCCGGACGCCGGCGGCAAGGACTTCACACTGGCGCTGAACCCGAACGCCAAGGAAGTGGTGCGCGCCTACCTGGAGCCGGGCATGGCGGCGGCGCTGCCGGACCAGCGCTTCCAATTCGAACGGCACGGCTATTTCGTCGCCGACCGCGTCGACTCGCTGCCGGGCAAGCCGGTATTCAACCGCACCGTGACCCTGAAGGACAGCTGGGTCGCCAAGTAGGCGGGAACCGGCCGGGCCAGCGAACAACCCGCCGCGGCGGGTTTTTTTTGCGCCCGCCGCCCAGGCGGGGGCCGTTCAACCAACAGAAGTTTATTGACGCGGGAGGGCTTGATTTGTATATTAGTAACTTGTTGACCAAGTTTCAACAATGCAAAGTTTTCCGGCCAGAGGGTGCGGCAAGGCGCGGCGGACCCTGGACCCACGACCTCCTGATGCGGTTAACGATGCTTTCCATGTTAGGCAAGAAAAACCTGTTTGTCCCGAAAAAACCGTTCTGGTGGGTTGGCGTGCTGCTGTCGGCCGGCGTCGGCCTGCTGTTCTACCTGGCGACGTCGCGCTCGATCGAGGCCGATTCGAACCAACGTTTCAAGCACCTGGCCCACACCGCCCAGCACAGTATCGGCGCGCGCATTAAATCGTACGCGGACTTGCTGCGCGGCACCGCCAGCCTGTTCCAGGTGTCGGAGTCGATCACCCGCGCCCAGTTCCGCCACTATGTGGCCGGCCTGTCGCTGGCGGAGCATTTCCCGGCCATCGAAACGGTCAATTTCGCCAGGTTCATCACCGACGAGGCGCGCGCCGCCTTCGAGCTTAAGGTACGCGGGGAAGAGTCGGCCGGCGACGGCTATCCGCCCTTCGCGCTCACCCCGCCCGGGCGGCGCGCCAGTTATTCGGTGCTCACCTATATGGAACCGATCGCCAACGCGCCCGACAAGTTCGGCGTCGACATCGCCGCCGAACCCTTCCGCAACAAGGTGCTGGACGACTCCCGCGACAAAGGCACGGTCACCAATTCCGGACAAACGATCCAGATGCCGAGCAAGCCCGGCATGACGGCGCTGGCCATGCGCCTGCCGATCTACCGCGCCGGTATGTCCGTGAGCAACGTGGCGGAACGGCGCGCCGCCTATATAGGCTCGATCGGCGTCGGTTTCAACCTGCAGTCGCTGGTGCGCGGCGTGCTCGACGAAATGCCGGCGCGCAATGTGCGCGTCGAGCTGTACGATGGCGGCACCATCAGCCAACCGCGCCGGAGCGGCGACGGCGCCCTGGTCTTCGACAGCCAGGCGGCGCCGTGGCACGAGACCGCGGCACACCAAGTGTTTTCCACCATCGTTCCGATTAACTACAACGGGCGTTTGTGGCAAGCCCGCTTCAGCGTCAGCAAGGCCGAGCTGTACACCGGCTTCGACGTGTACTTCCCGTGGCTGGCGATGTTGGCCGGCTTCGTCGGCACCATGTTGATCTATGCGCTGTTCCACACCTTGACCACGTCGCGCATGCGCGCCATCCAGATGGCCAAGGCGATGACCCAGGAATTGCGCGACAGCCAGGCCAAGCTGCAGGTGTCGCACCAGAAGCTGCGCCGGTTGGCCGCGCACGCCGACCACATCAAGGAAGAGGAACGCAAGCGCATTGCCCGCGAGATCCACGACGACCTCGGCCAGAACCTGCTGGTGCTGCGCATCGACGCCGACATGCTGGCCTCGCGCACCGAACGGCGCCACCCGCGTCTGCACGCGCGCGCCCGCTCCACGCTGGGCCAGATCGACGCCACCATCAAGAGCGTGCGCCACATCATCAACGATTTGCGCCCGACCGTGCTCGACCTGGGCTTGAACGCGGCCGTCGAATGGCAGATCGCCGAGTTCCGCCGCCGCACCGGCATCTACTGCGAACTGAGCGAGAACCAGACCGACATCTGCCTCAGCGACCATTGCGCGACGGCCTTTTTCCGCATCCTGCAAGAGTCGCTCAGCAACATCTCCCAACACGCCAAGGCCAGCCTGGTCCAGGTGGAACTGAAAAAGGAGGGCGACATCCTGTCGATGACGGTGAAGGACAACGGCGTGGGCGTGCTCAACGAGGGGCGCAACAAGGCCGGCTCCTTTGGCCTGGTGGGCATCGAAGAGCGCATAAAGATACTAGGCGGAAAGTTTTCCATCAAGAGCGGCCAAGGCGCCGGCATGACGGTGCTGGTGTCGGTGCCGATCAAGGACGACCCCGTCTACCCGTATCTGCACGAGCAGAGCGAACTGGACTCCCATAGCGCCTGAGCCGACGGCGCCCCGGTTCAGCCATTCTCCTGCCGCGGCGTCGGACTTCGCCCGTCCGGCGTAGGAATTTCCTGAGTGAACATTGATATATATCAATAATGGCCTGCGCTTGAGGGGCAAAATGACTATCAATGCTTTTCATCAATATCCGATTCAAAGCAGACCTTTTTCAGGCTCTTGATTTGCGCGGCAGACGCACCCCGATCGCACACACCATTTTCCAAAGGACACTCACCATGCATGCAAACGACAATTTCAAGACAATTACAGAATTGGATCTGGACCCCATCAAAGTAAAGTTGATGCATCGGGAATCGGGGGAGGGTTGGAGCCTGGAGAAGGCCAACGCCGTCGAATTTGAATATCGCCGCTTCCTGATTTTGATGAAACAATATCCGACGGAGCAAGCCGCGCCACTGTTCGACGTCGACACATTTTGGCATTACCATATTCTCGACACGATGAAATACTCGGCCGATTGCGACGCGATCTTCGGCCATTTCATGCACCACTTCCCTTATATCGGCTTGCGCGGCGAGGCCGACGAAAAAGCGCACCAACGCCAAGGCGAGCGCATGCGCGAATTGTACGAAGGAACCTTCGGCGAGGATTATCTCCGCGCCGGCGCGCCGACTCAGGCGGCCTGGTCTGCACGCGCGACCCTCGACGGCGCCGCCGCCGCGCCGCAAACGGCCTGGTCGGCCCGCGCCACCCTCGACGGCGCCGCCGCCGCGCCGCAAACGACCTGGTCAGCCCGCGCCACGCTCGACGGCGCCGCCGCAGCGCCGCAAACGGCCTGGTCAGCCCGCGCCACGCTCGACGGCGGTGCCGCGGCGCCGCAAACGGCCTGGTCGGCCCGTGTGGCGATCGACGGGGCAGTCCAGTCGGCCCCATCGGAAGACCTGAGCGGACGCGCGCGCTTCTACTCGGAGCGCCCTAGCCTGCCAATTGCAGGCTAATAAACAACACTTCGGAGCCGCACAGGCTCCGAAGTCGCTACGCCCCCCACTGAGCCTTCAACGCGCGGCTCTCCCAGCCCGTCACCGCCCTCGCCCGTCACTGCAAATATTACCCCATCGCAACGAGTGTTGAAATTTTGATTGATTTCGCAACGACAATGCATATACTGAAAGAGTTGTCACTCAACAACTTGCAAAAAATTTTAGTTAACACAACATTTTATCCAAGTCAATTTAGCGGTATGCAGATATCGGGCATGTCGCATACAGCGCTAGATCACCGATAGCGGCAAACAGCTTCACGTTTTCATCTTTATTCCCTAACGGCCCATTATCCAAAGGATTATCACTCATGAACTCGAACGACAACTTCCAAGCCATCGCCAATCTGGATCTGGATCCGATCAAAGTAAAACTGATGCATCAGGAGTCCGGCGAGGGCTGGTCGCTAGAAAAGGTCAACGCGGTCGAGTTTGAATACCGCCGCTTTCTGCACCTGATGAAAATTTTCCCGTCCGAGGCCACCGCGCCGCTGTTCGACGTCGACACGTTCTGGCATTACCATATTTTGGACACGATGAAATACGCGGTCGATTGCGAGGAAGTCTTTGGTTATTTCCTGCACCACTTCCCGTATGTGGGATTGCGCGGCGAAGCCGATCTGGAAGCGCATCAACGCGTCGGCGAGCGGATGAAGGAACTGTACGAGCAGACGTTTGGCGAAGACTATATTCGCTCGGCAGCGGCGATGGAAGCGGCCGGCGCGCCGGAAACCGCTTTCTCCAGCGCCGCAACTACAACCGCGTTCTCCAGCCGCGCCCCGACAGTCGCCTTTTCCAGCCGTGCGCCGGCCGTCGCCTTTTCCAGCCGTGCGCCAGCAGTCGCATTCTCCAGCGCCGCCGTCGCCTCGGCGAAAACGGCATTTTCCAGCGCCGCCGTGAAAACGGCATTCTCCAGCAGAGCGCCAGCCACCGCATTCTCCAGCGCAGCGGTGCAAACGACGGCGTTTTCCAGCGCGGCGGTAAGCACCGCGTTTTCCAGCGCCTCCGTGAAAACGGCGTTCTCCAGCCGGGCGCCGGCCACGGCCTTTTCCAGCGCGGCGGTCACCGCCGAGCAAACCCGGTTTTACACGGAACGTCCGGTATTGAGCAAGCAACGCTAGCAAAGCGGGGGCAATGGCGCCATCATCGGGCAGCGGCGGATAAACGTCGCGCGCCCGGAACGCGCCCGCCTGCGCCTTGCGCCGCCGGCCGGCGGATACGCTGGGCGTACTCGGGCGCTACACAAGCGTCAACGTAGAGTTGAATTCACACGCGGAATGAATATACTAAGAAGGTTGACTTGTCTCAACCCGAGCAGATCGATTTCGCTGCACTATGACGTCTAGGAAGACGCCTGGAATTGCGGCGTCCGAAAGCGGCCTCGACTTTAAAAGGCAGCAGCACGCTTCGCCGTCGCAGTCAACCGTCACCACACCGAGGGCATCATGACAGTCAGCGTTATTTCAAGCGGCAGCACCGTACCGATCGCACCGGTTAAAGCGCCAGAAACGACGCAGCAAGTGAAACCGCCACCGCCACCGGAGCCGGCCGCGCCGAAGGCGTCGGTCAACACCAGCGGCGAGCGCATTGGCAGCACCATCAGCACGACGGCTTGAACGGCCGGGCCGAGCGAGTCAGGCGTTCGACGCAGCCGCTGCAGTGGCGCGCTGGTCCGCCTGCCCCGCAAGGATGATTGCCGCGATGGCAAGCACCCAAGAATAGCTGTTTACGCAGCCATCAATTCGCGCAGTTCACGAATGCTGAAATCGCTGATTTCGTGCATGCGGATCAAGATGGTCGCGCCAATCGGCAAGGTGTTGTGGCGGATTTTACTGATGACCGGTGGCGCCACTTCGAGTGCGCGCGACAGGGCCGCGTCGTTTTTCAACTGCAACTTTTCAATGATCGCATCCAAAACGCGATTTGGATTGTAGGTAGGCAGTGCTGTGATTTGTTTGATAGTCATGATTGAACCCGAACTTTGTTGTATTTTTGCAAAAATTTGGCGCCAGAACACCTAACCTTGCTAGAACTCATGGAAACGCGCCAAAAACCACCTGTCATTTGTACGGCTTTTAACAAGTACGCCACATAATACACGTAATTGTTAGTTTTTGCTTAACTTGCGACATTTTTGTGATTATTGAAGAGATTTGATACGCATCAGATGTGTTAGAGGATACCGCAAAAACACTAAGTGTGCCTAAACTATCAGTGTTTGGTGTGGGCGCCGCCGATGCGGAACAGCCACTCCACGGCCAACAAAGCGGCGAGTTGGGCAATTTCGGCGGGAAAAAACAGACTTTGCGTGCCGCTGGCATGCAGCGGCGCCTTGATCCAGCCGAGCTGGCGGCGGATTTCATCGGCTGTGGGCGGCGGGCGGCGGGCGGCCTCGCGTTGCTGCATGTAGGCCCGGACTTGCTCTTTGGTAGGATGAGTGATGTGACGCATCGCACGCTCCAAAAGGATGCCGCGCCACAAGACGGAGCGGCCAAACTGCCATCAACGAACTGCCATCGACTATCGCTAACTGCTGACGAGTTAACTGCTCACGAGATGATGCACGATATCGTGTCGCGAACCCAGTATGCTTGATTTGCATCAAAAATGGCGCGTCGCATCAAACGAACATCACACGCCGCCCCGGCTACGGCGGCGCCGGGCCACGGGCCGGTTTTCAGCCCTTTCCTTCTGTGCCACCGGCGGCGGTGCGCAGGGTCGGCCGCCTTGCCCGTTACACCGGTTCAGCTCGGTTTGATTTTTTTGTCGCGCACCCTCAGTTGCTGTTGTTTTTGCGTCAACTGCTTGTTTTGCTTGGCCTCGAACAAGCTTACCGCATCTTTCTTCGCCTGCTCGCGCGTGCGCATGTCTTCGCGGTTGTCATGCGCGACGAAAAAATCGGCCGCTTGCGCGTCGACCACCAACTTAATGGCAGCCTCATCCTCGACTTCGTACAGCTCGGTGATGATGGTGGTTACTTCATCCAAAAATTCTTCGTAAGTCAGGTTTGTCATGGTTTTTCCTGTTGCTGCTTAATAATTCGCTATTTTACTCTGCGGCAAGGCATCCGCCACCCGCGCGTAGCGCAAGCGCACGCCTAGCTCCTCTTTGATGCGCCGGTTCGACATGCGGCGCGACTCCGACATGAACGACAACAGCATCGGCGAGACCACCTCGCGCAGCGCGGCGCGCGGCAGGCGTGGCGGCCGCGGCAGCGCGTACGCGTCGGCCACCGCGTCGAAGTAATCGGCCATTTTCATGTCGCTGTCGTCGACCGCGTGGTAGACCCGGCCCGGCAGGCCGCGGCGCAGCGCGCAGGCGATAATGCGCGCCAGGTCGTCGGCGTGGATGTGGTTCGTATACACGTCGTCGGCCGCGTCCAGCGCCGGCGTGCCCAACCGCAGGCGCTTGAGCGGCAGCCGCTCGGCCGCGTAAATGCCCGGCACCCGCAAAATCGACAGCACCGCGTGGCTGCCCCTGGCCCAGGCGCGCAAGACCCGCTCGGCGTCGAGGCGGCGCTTGGCGCGCGCATTGTTCGGCGCCACCGTCCGGGTCTCGTTGATGACGGCGCCGCCGCAATCGCCGTACACCCCGCTGGTACTGACGTAAACGAGTCGCGCGCGCTCAGGTAAAATGGCGCATACGTTGCGCGTGCGGCGGTCCAGCAAACCGTCCGATTGCGGCGGCGCCAGATGCACGATGGTCGACGCCAGGCCGGACAGGCGCGCCAGGCTGGCGCGGTCGTCCAGATCGGCGACGATCGGCACGGCGCCGGCGGCGCGCAGTTCGGCGCACCGCTCGGGCCGGCTGGTCACGGCGAAGATGCGAAAGCGCGCGCGCAGCAACGGCAGCAGGCGCAAGCCAACGTCGCCGCAGCCCAGAATAAGCAGGCGCGGTCGATGAATGCTGTGAATTATTGTATTTTTCATTTCAAGGATTGTATGACTTTTCAAATTACTGTCCAGCCCAGCGGCCACCAATTTAGCTGCGAAGCGGACGAAACAGTGCTGGCGGCGGCGATCCGCGCCGGCGTTGGCTTGCCTTACGGCTGCAAAAACGGCGCCTGCGGCTCGTGCAAGGGCAAGGTCGTGTCGGGCCAGGTGCAGCACAAGGCGCACCAGCAGCGCGCGCTGACCCCGGAAGAGGAGGCCGCCGGCGTCTCGCTGTTCTGCTGCGCCACCACCAGCGCCGACCTGGTCATCGAAGCGCGCGAAGTGGCCGGCAGCCACGACTTTCCGATCAAAAAAATGCCCTCGCGCGTGACCAGCATCGACAAGGTGGCGCCCGACGTGGTCGTGCTGACGCTGCAACTGCCGGCCACCGAGCGCCTGCAATACCGCGCCGGCCAGTATATCGAATTTATGCTGCGCGATGGCAAGCGGCGCAGTTATAGCATGGCCAACGCGCCCGACCTGGACGGCCCGATCACCCTGCACATCCGCCACATGGCCGGAGGCCTGTTCACCGAGCAAGTGTTCGGTACGATGAAGGAGCGCGACATCCTGCGCTTCGAGGGTCCGCTGGGTACCTTCTTCCTGCGCGAGGATAGCGAGAAGCCGATCGTGTTGCTGGCCTCGGGCACCGGTTTCGCGCCGATCAAAGCCATCGTCGAGCACATGATCCACCTGAAGTCGCCACGGCCGATGGTGCTGTACTGGGGCGGACGCCGCCCGCAAGACTTGTATATGGATGCGCTGTGCCGCCAGTGGCAGGCCGCACTGCCGAACTTCCGCTACGTGCCGGTGGTGTCCCAGGCCCAGCCAGACGACCAGTGGCAGGGCCGCGGCGGCTTCGTCCACCGCGCCGTCATCGACGACCTGCCGGACCTGTCGGGCTACCAGGTGTACGCCTGCGGCGCGCCGATCGTCGTCGATTCGGCCAAGCGCGACTTCGTGCAACTATGCAAGCTGCCGGAGGAGGAGTTTTACGCCGACGCGTTTACCACCGAGGCGGACCTGGCTAAGTAAGCCTGGCCGCGCGCGTGTAATCATGTCAGCGCCGAAGCCGCCTACGCTAACGGCATTGCCTGTCAGTCCTAGCCTTTGGTGCGGATCCGCGCGGCGTCGAACTGGTCCTGGTTCTTGCCCGTGACGCCGCTGTAGAACTGCTGGATCTGCGCCATGTCGCGTTCGATGTCGCCGCTGGTGCGAAACATCTGGCCGATGCCGCCGGCCTTGCGCTTGAAGTCGAGATAGGCCAGCGCCACCGGCACGCCGGCGCCGTGGGCGATGTGGTAGAACCCGGTCTTCCAGTGGCTGACGCGCCCGCGCGTGCCCTCCGGCGCGACGATCACCGCCAGCCGCGCTTGCCGCGCGAACGCCTCGATGGTGCTTTGCACCATGTTCGTGTTGGCGCTGCGGTCGACCGCGATGCCGCCCAGCCAACGCGCCAGCGGTCCCAGCGGCCAGCGGAACAGGCTGTCCTTGCCGACCCAGTACACCCGCAGCCGCAAGGCAAAGCACAGCATCAGCGTGTACGGGAAATCCCAGTTGCTGGTATGCGGCGCGGCGATCAGCACGTACTTCGGCGCGTCGGGCCGGATGCCTTCGGTTTTCCAGCCGAGCAGGCGCAGCGTGGCCACCGATATCCAGCGCATCACGGTGTTGATAATGGGGGTGTCGAAAATTGTCTTGTGCATGGAGAACGACGGCGAAAAGCCGGTCTGGCGGGTGATGGCAGCGCGCGGTGCCGGGAACGCTGTTTTTGGCCGGGCCTCAAGCGGCGATGGGGAACATCAGGCACAATAGTGCAAAAAATTTCCGGCCGACACGTATTTTAATCCAAGCCCCGGCCCCGCCCCTTGAAAGTCTTCATGACCCCGTCCTCCGGCAGCAACGCCTTCGGCGTATTACGACACCGCAATTTCGCGTTTTACCTGTCGGCCCGGGTCCTCGGCACGCTCGCCGTGCAGATGCAGAGCGTAGCCATCGGCTGGCAAGTCTACCAGTTGACCGGCAGCCTGTTCGACCTCGGCCTGATCGGGCTGGCCCAGTTCGCCCCCTTCCTGCTGCTGATCCTGCTCGCCGGCCACGCCGCCGACCGCTACAACCGCCGCACCATCATTTCCCTGTGCCTGGGCGCGCAACTGCTGTGCGCCGGCGCGCTGCTGGCCTTCACCGTGGCCGGCCTGGGCGTGGTCTGGCCGGTGTTCGTGGTGCTGGTACTGTTCGGCGGCGCGCGCGCCTTCATGATGCCGGCCACCCAGGCGGTGCTGGTGAACATGGTGCCCACCGAGAGTTTCAGCCGGGCCGTCGCGCTCAGCTCGTCGGGTTCGCACCTGGCCGTCATCTTCGGACCGATCCTGGGCGGGCTGCTGTACCTGGCCGGGCCGGTGGCGGTGTACGTGGTGACGGCGCTGCTGCTGGCCGTCTCGGTGCTGCTGATGCGCATGACGCACGCGGCGCCGCAGGCCAGCCACCGCGAGCCGGCCACCTGGCACACGCTGCTCGAAGGCCTGCGCTTCGTCTGGTCCAAGCCGGTCGTGCTGGGCGCCATCTCGCTGGACCTGTTCGCGGTGCTGTTCGGCGGCGCCACCGCGCTGCTGCCGGCGCTGGCGCACGACGTGCTGCACGTCGGCCCGACCGGCCTGGGCCTGCTGCGCACCGCGCCCGGCGCCGGCGCCGCGCTGTGCTCGGTGGCGCTGGCGTTTTTTCCGATCACGCGCCGGGTCGGGCCGTGGATGTTCGGCGGCGTCGCGCTGTTCGGCCTGGGCACGCTGGCGCTGGGCGCCACCACAAGTTTGGCAGTGGCGCTGGTGGCGCTGTTTCTGATGGGCATGGGCGACATGGTCAGCGTCTACATCCGCCACCTGCTGGTGCAATTTGAAACGCCGGACGCCATCCGCGGCCGCGTCAGCGCCGTCAACGCCGTCTTCATCGGCGCCTCCAACGAGCTGGGCGAATTCGAGTCGGGCCTGACCGCCGGCTGGTTCGGCCTGGTGCGGGCGATCCTGTTCGGCGGCGCCGCCACCGTCGTCGTCACGGCGACCTGGGCGTTGGGCTTCCCGGTGCTGGCGCGCATGGACCGCTTCCCCCACCACGAGAAGGAGCGGGCCGCCAGTGGCGGTAAAGCGGCCTGATCTTTGCCGCCGGCGCGCGCGCAAGGGGTAAGATGGCGCCTCCGCCCCTTCTTCGAGCCGACCGCCATGCCCATATCACTGCCGTTCCGCGGCTTCATCCGCAGCCGCCCGCACCTGAGCCTGGCAATCGGGCTCGGCCTCGCCGTCAGCGTATTCCTGCCGCGCGAGTGGCAAGCGATGACGCGCGTGCTGACCTCCTGGAACGTGGCGGTCTGGTCCTACCTGCTAACGTCCGGTTGGATGATCATGCGCGCCGACCACGTGAAGGTGCGGGAAATGTCGGCGCGGCAGGACGAGCGCGCCGCGCTGGTGCTGGCGACGCTGTCGGTGGCCTCGGTGATGAGCCTGGCGGCGATCATCTCGCAACTGTCGGCGCTGCAGGCGATGCCGCCCGACGCGCGCCTGTTGCACTACGGCTTCACCGTCGTCACGCTGCTGGGCTCCTGGTTCCTGGTCGGCACGCTGTTTTGCGTCCATTACGCCCACCTGTACTACCAGGCCGCGACCGACAAGCCGCTGCGCTTCCCCGACGACGAGGACAACCCCGATTACTGGGACTTCCTGTATTTCTCGTTCACCATCGCGGTTGCCGTGCAGACGTCGGACGTCAGCGTGCAGACGCGCGCGATGCGCAAAATCGTCCTGGGCCAGTCGGTGCTGAGCTTTTTCTTCAACCTGGTGGTGCTGGGCCTGTCGATCAATCTGGCGGCCGGCCTGATCAATGGATAAGGGCCCGGCCGGAGGACGCGCCGGACGGCGGAAAACGAACGGTACTGGCAAGAAGACGGAAAAGGTGTAAGATAAATTCGTGTGCAAAACGTTATAGCCAACCTGGATTTGGCGCCGGTATCACTGGCGCCTATGCACGCAAGCAAGGCCTCTGGTCGACTATGCGTCGACTGCAGCGCCGCGCCACTGGTTGGCAGGGTTTATTTTATGAATAGCCGGAGTGAGCATATGCAAATCAATATCAATACCGACAGCACCATCGAACGCAACGTAGGATTGGACCAGCACGTGCAGTCCGTAGTTGAATCAGCCATCAGCCGTTTCCGCGAAAACATCACCCGCGTCGAAGTACACCTGAGCGACAACAACAGCCAGAAATCGGTCGACGGCGACAATCGCTGCCTGATGGAAGCGCGCATTACCGGCTACCAGCCGATCGCCGTCAGCGACCACGCCGCCACCCTGCACCAGGCCATTGCCGGTGCGGCGGAAAAACTCAAACGCGCCATCGATAGCGCGCTCGGACGACTGCACGACAGCAAGCGCCACGCCAGCGGCAAAATTCCCGCGACCGCCGACGTCGAAGCCGACGAAGTAAACGAGTAACACCCTAGCGCGCAAAGGTGCTGGCGGCCGTTCCAGGCCGCCAGTCAAGTTCCCTGCCGCATCCTATTGCGCCCGTTGCGCCCGTTGCATCGCGCGCATCCAGTACCGCCCTCCCCCCCACTTTACGTTGCGGCCAACTGGCGCAGATAGCGCAAGCCCGCCAGCGAACGGCTGCCGTACCACGACATCATTTCGCCATCGACCAACTGCACCGGCTTGCCGATCTGCCGCTCCAGCGCGTCGACATGCTCCTCGGTAAAGCGATACGGCTCGCTCGACAGCAGCACGCCGTCGATTCCCGCCAGCAGTCCGGGATGCCAGTCGAAGCGCGGATAGCGCGCCGCGCCGAGGTCGGGCACGCTCCAGCCGATCTGCGCCAGCATGTTGGCGATGTAGGTGTCGCGCGAGACGGCCATCCACGGGTCTTGCCAGATGCAGTACAACAGCGTCCGTGGCGGCCCCTTGGGCGCGGCCTGCAACAAGGCCCACTCGGCCTCGAAGGCGGCGCAGAAGGCTTCGGCCCTGTCCCCGGCGCGGAACACGCCGCCCAGCAGACGCGCCAGCGCCAAGTTGTCGCGCGGCGCGAGCGGGTGGGTGACGACGATATTCGGCACGAACTCGGCCAGCGCGGCCACGGTCGGCTTCTCGTTCTCGTCGATATTCACCACCAGATGGGTCGGCGCCAGCGCGCGGATCTTGGCCAGGTTGACATCCTTGGTGCCGCCGACCTTGGCGATGGCCGCCACCTGCGCGGCCGGATGGATGCAAAAGCCGGTGCGCCCGACGATTCGCGGCCCCAGGCCCAGCTCGCACAACAATTCGGTAATCGACGGCACCAGTGAGACTATCCGCGCGGCGCCATCGGCCGCGTGCGCCGTTCCCACCGCATCAATCCATTCCATCGCGCCTCCCGCAAAACAAAGTGGCTGCCATTGAACCACGCCGGCGCGGCAATCTGGCGTCAAGAGCAAAGTTGCACGGTGGCATATTTCAGCTGGGCATGGTTTGCGTTATGATTGCCGCAGCGGCCACGTGGTGGGCCGGCGCGGGTTTTTTGAAGGTCTTATTGTGGAACATATCTGTAGTTTTGGCGCCTCCCGCTACCAGATCGGCGATCTGCAGCTGTTTCGCGATTCGGACGACGCCGCCGTGGCCGCCTTGCTGGCGGCCTGCCCTATCGTGCGCCTGCTGCCCGGCCAGGTGATGACGGATACGCACCGTGCCCGCCTGTACATCGTGTTGCGCGGCGCGCTGACGGTGGCGGCCGACACCTCGACCGGCATGGCCGACGGCACGCTCAGCAAGGTATTGCCGGGCGAGAGCGTCGGCGAACAATCGGTGCTCGACGAGGAAAGCAACCTGTCGGCCATCGCCGCGCTGGAGGAAACCGAGTTGTTGGTCATCGACGGCAAGCTCGTCTGGCAATTGATCGACGCCTCGAACGCGCTGGCGCGCAATCTGCTGCGCCTGCTCTCCTTCCGCATCCGCGCCGCCAACGCGCAGTTGCGCCGGCGCCAGAAGGTCGGCGAGTTCTATCGCCAGTTGTCGATGGTCGACGGCCTGACCGGCTTGTACAACCGGGCCTGGTTGAACGATTTGCTGCCGGCCATGGCGGCCACCGCGCATGGCGCGAACACGCCGCTGTCGCTGATCATGATCGACCTCGACCATTTCAAGCGCTTCAACGACAGCCACGGCCACGTCGCCGGCGACCAGGCGCTGCGCACGGCGGCCCAGGTGCTCAGCGCGGCGCTGCGCCCGACCGACTGCGCGGTGCGCTACGGCGGCGAGGAAATGATGGTGATTTTGCCCGACACCAACACCAAGATGGCGCTGCTGGTGGCCGAGCGCCTGTGCGAGCGGATGCAGCAGGCGGTGGTGTTCGCCGACATGCGCAGTCCGTTGCCGCATGTTACGGCCTCGTTCGGCGTGGCCAGCCTGGCGCCGGGCCAGGACGAGCACGCGTTGATCGCCGCCGCCGACGCCGCCCTGTACCGCGCCAAGGACGGCGGCCGCAACCGCGCCGCGCTGTAGTCGTCAGGCCGGCGCGGCGGCGTCCGCCGGCGCCGGCTTGCGGGCCGCCTCGAAGGCGGCGTAACCCTGCTGGACCAGCGCGTAGGTCTTATCGATATTGCTGGCGATATTGCCGTTGAGCACCTTCAAGCCCTGCAGGATATCCTTCGCCTCCTTGAAACCCGATTCGAAGCCGCCGCGTATCGTGTCCATGAACTTGGTCAGCAGTTTGCCCTCGTCCTCGCCCGGGTGCTGTTTCTTGTAGGCGTCGAAAAAACCGGTCGACAACGATACAATGCGCTCGGCGGTCCCTTCCGCGCTGTTGTCTTGCGAGACGGCGCCCTGCAGCGCGTCGGGGCCATATTGCGTCTGCAGTTTTTCGTTGATGCTGGTGATGGCGCTCTTGTACAGCAGCGACAGCGGTTCGTTTTGCGAGCCGATGGCAACGCTGACGGACGCTTGCAGGATCGCCGCGTTCTGTTGCAGCCGGGCTTTTTCAAGCGGCGCCATGTCCGGCGTGGCGTCGGCCGACTTGGCTTTGTCGGTCGCGGCGGCGCTGGCGGCACTGCCGGCGCCGCTGACGGATAAGGGATTTGACATGATAAGTCTCCTTGGACGAGCATTCTGTGTAACATACGGGCCGACGGGCGGATTTACGCCGGCCACCAGCAGCCCCCACAGCTTATAACGACAACAACACCACAAACTATAGGCCGCCCGCGATAAAACGCCGCCGTCCGGCGCGGGCGCCACGAATTTTTTTAGCGATCACGATGACTACCCAGACCTTTCTTTGGCACGATTACGAAACCTTTGGCGTGCAGCCGCGGCGCGACCGCCCGGCCCAGTTCGCGGCGATCCGCACCGACGCCGACCTGAATGAGATCGACCAGCCTATCATGCTGTATTGCCAGCCGGCGCCCGACTTCCTACCCGACCCGCAATCGTGCCTGATCACCGGCATCACGCCGCAGCAGTGCCTGGAGCGGGGCGTGCCGGAACACCAGTTCGCCGCGACCATCGAAAAAGCCTTTTCCAAGGCCGGCACGATCGGCGTCGGCTACAACACCATCCGCTTCGACGACGAGGTCACCCGCTTCCTGTTCTGGCGCAACCTGATCGATCCCTACGCGCGCGAATGGCAACACCAGTGCGGCCGCTGGGACTTGCTCGACGTGGTGCGCATGACCTACGCGCTGCGCCCCGAGGGCATCGCGTGGCCGACGCGCGAAGACGGCAAGCCAAGCTTCCGCCTGGAACACCTGTGCGCGGCCAACGGCCTGTTGCACGAATCGGCGCATGACGCGCTGTCGGACGTGCGCGCCACCATCGCGCTGGCGCGCCTGATCAAGCAAAAGCAGCCGAAGCTGTTCGACTTTTGCTTCGCGCTGCACAAAAAGGACCGCGTCGCCGACGAAATGGGCATGGGCCTGGCGCCGGCGCTGCGCCAGCCCTTCCTGCACGTGTCGGGCATGTTCCCGACCGAGCGCGGCTGCATCGGCCTGGTGTGGCCGCTGGCCACCCACCCGAGCAACAAGAACGAGGTGATCGTCTGGGATTGCGCTTTCGACCCGGCCGAGCTGTTCACGCTGGACGCGGCGACGATCCGCACGCGCATGTTCACCCGCAGCGACGCGCTGCCCGAGGGCGTCACGCGCCTGCCGGTGAAAAGCATCCACCTGAACAAGTCGCCTATGTTGGTAGGCAACCTCAAGACCCTGTCGCCGGCCATGGCCGAGCGCTGGGGCATCGACCTGGCGGCCGGGCGCGCCCACGCCGCCACGGCGGCGGCCGGGCCGGACATGGCGGCGGTCTGGGCCGAGGTGTTCCAGCGCCCCGGCGCGACCGAGGCGCCGGACGTCGACGAGGATTTGTACGGCGGCTTCATCGGCAACGACGACCGCCGTCTGCTCGACGCGCTGCGCAAGGAAAGCCCGCAGCGCCTGGCCAGCGCGCGCCCGTCGTTTTCCGACCAGCGCCTGCAAGAGCTGCTGTTCCGCTACCGCGCGCGCAATTTCCCGGCGAGCTTGAACGAGGTCGAGCTTGAGCGTTGGGAAGAGCACCGCGCCGCGCGCCTGTACCAAGGCGCCGCCGGGGCGCGCACGGTCGATCTGCTGTTCAGCGAAATCGACCAATTGCAGGAAACCGCCGACGAGCGCGGCGAGCAGATACTGGGCGCGCTGTACGATTACGTTGAGATGGTGGCGCCGCAGCACCAGTAGAAGCCGGTCCGCGGCCCGTCCAGGGCCGCGAACCAGTTTAAGCGCGGTACACGTTGATGGCGTCGCGCGTTTCCAGCGCCACCCGGCGGGCGGCGGCGGCGAAGTCTTCGCTCTGCTCCGGCTTGGCGTAGATAATCGCGCGCGACGAGTTGATCATCATGCCCATGCCGTTCGCGGTCTGGCCGGCGGCAACCGTGGCGGCGACGTCGCCGCCCTGGGCGCCCACGCCCGGCACCAGCAGCGGCATGTCGCCGACAATCGCGCGCACCTGCGCCAGCTCCTGCGGGAAGGTGGCGCCGACCACCAGCGCGCACTGGCCGTTCTTGTTCCACTTTTCCGCCACCAGGCGCGCCACGTGCTGGTACAGCGGCTGGCCGTCGACATTCAAAAATTGCAGGTCGGAACCGCCCGGGTTCGAGGTGCGGCACAGGATGATCACGCCGCGGTCTTCCCACTCCATGTACGGCTCGACCGAATCGGCGCCCATGTACGGGTTGACGGTGACGGCGTCGGCGCCGTAGCGCTCGAACGCCTCGCGCGCGTACTGGGTCGCGGTGGCGCCGATGTCGCCGCGCTTGGCGTCGAGGATCAGCGGGATATGCGGATAGGTCTCGCGCGCGTAGCGGCAAATGTCCTCGAGCTGGCGCTCGGCGCCGAGCGCGGCGAAGTAGGCGATCTGCGGCTTGAACGAACACGCCAGGTCGGCGGTGGCGTCGATGATCCGGGTACAGAAGGTAACAATGCCATCCGGCTGGTCGCGCAGCTGCGGCGGCAGCTTGGCGAGGTCGGGGTCCAGCCCGACGCACAGCAGCGAATCGTTGGCCGTCCACGCGGCGGATAATTTATTGATGAAATTCACGGCGCGCCTTATCTATTCGGTTGCAAACCCCATATTGTACCGTCCGCCGGCCGGAAAGGCCGCCCAAGCCGCCGCGGCGCGCACGATATAACAGCGGCCGGCGGCGGGAAATTGCCCAGTTTGGGGTATATTAATCGCTCGTCCCTTACGCGCGCGCAGCGCCACCACCATGTCCACCACAGCAAACCGTTTTTCCCCTTGGATGCGCCTGATACTGATGCTGGGCGCGCTCG
Source organism: Janthinobacterium sp. CG_23.3 (assembly GCF_046115965.1). Taxonomy (NCBI): domain Bacteria; kingdom Pseudomonadati; phylum Pseudomonadota; class Betaproteobacteria; order Burkholderiales; family Oxalobacteraceae; genus Janthinobacterium; species Janthinobacterium sp. CG_23.3. The sequence goes on from NZ_JBJXIB010000027.1 coordinate 44,559, forward strand.
CCAGCCTGCTGTCGGGTTGCGGCTACAACCAGTTTCAAAGCAAGGACGAGACCACCAAGGCCGCCTGGGGCGAGGTCGTGAACCAGTACCAACGGCGCGCCGACCTGATTCCCAACCTGGTCAACACCGTCAAGGGTTACGCCGCGCACGAGCGCGAAACGCTGGAGGCGGTCACGCGCGCGCGCGCCGCCGCCACCAGCTTCCAGATCACGCCGGAGGTGCTCAACAATCCCGCCGCGTTCCAGAAGTTCCAGCAGGTGCAGGGCGAGCTGTCGTCGGCGCTGTCGCGCCTGATGGTGGTGTCGGAGAAATATCCCGACCTGAAGGCCAACGCCAACTTCCGCGACCTGCAGTCTCAGCTCGAAGGCACGGAAAACCGCATCACCGTGGCGCGCCAGCGTTATATCGCGGCGGTCCAGGATTACAACGTGCTGGCGCGCAGCTTCCCCAGCAATCTGACGGCGATGGCGTTCGGCTACCAGGTCAAGCCCTCCTTCACGGTCGAGAACGAAAAATCGATATCGACCGCGCCCACCGTCAACTTCGGCAAATAAGCATGGCGATGCTGCGCAAGCTGGCCGGCCTCGTCTGCGTGCTGGGTTTCCTGGCGCCAGGTCCGGGCGCCGCCCAGGCGTTGCTGGCGGTGCCGCCGGTGCGCGCCCACGTCACCGACAACGCCGGCATGCTCGACGCCAAGCAGCGCGCCGCGCTCGACGGCGTGCTGGCCGACTACGAGGCCAAGACCGGCAGCCAGATCGCCGTGCTGCTGGTGGCCAGCACCGCGCCGGAAGCGATCGAACAATACGGCATCCGCGTCGCCGACGCCTGGAAGCTGGGCCGCAAGGGCGTCGACGACGGCGTTCTGTTATTGGTGGCCAAGGACAATCCGCCGGCGTTGCGGCGCCTGCGCATCGAGGCCGGCCGCGGCGTCCAGGGCGTGCTGACGGATGCGCAATCGAAGCGCGTGCTGCAGGACGTTATCGCACCGCATTTCCGCCAGAACGACTACTACGGCGGTCTGGTGGCCGGGGTCGGCGCGATCGCCACGCTGCTGAACCAGGAACAATTTCCAGCCGCCGCCCAGGGCAAGCCGGCCAACAGCGTGGAAGAAGACGGTGACGCCACCTTCTGGGGCCCGCTGCTGCTGTTGGGCGCGCTGGCGCTGGCGGCGCTGCGCCGTTCGCGCGGCGGCCCGCGCCGCGGCGGCTGGGCGCGCAACGCCAGCGGCGTCCTGCTGGGCGCCGCGCTGGGCAGCCGTGGCGGCGGCATTTCCGGCGGCGGCGGGGGCTTTTCGGGCAGCGGCGGCTTTTCGGGCGGCGGCGGCAGTTTCGACGGCGGCGGCGCCTCGGGGGACTGGTAATGACTGACTCGAGCTCCTTCATCGCACGCTGCCGGCGCGCCCTGACCCATCTGCGCAGCACCGCGGCCGACGGCCGCCGCGCCTTTCCGCAGGCCACGCTGACAGCGATCGAGGACGCCATCGCCAAAGGCGAGCTGGCCCACACCGCCGAAGTGCGCCTGATCGTCGAAACCTCGCTGAATCCGGGCGAGGTGTTCAGCGGCATCAGCAACCGCGAGCGCGCGCTGGCCCTGTTCGCCCAATATGGCGTATGGGACACGGAAGACAATTGCGGCGTGCTGATCTACATTAACCTGGCCGAGCGCAAGGTCGACATCGTCGCCGACCGCAACGTCGGGCGCCGCCTCGGCCCGGCCGAATGGCAGGCGATCTGCCAGACAATGACGCGGGGCTACGCCAGCGGCGCCTTCCACGACAGCACGCTGCAAGCGCTGGCCACGCTCAACGACTTGCTGGCGCAGCACTTCCCCGCCAACGGCGCGCGTCCAAACCAGTTGCCGAACCAGGCCATCATCATCTAGGGCCACGCGGCCCCCTCCCTATCCCAGTGTAAGCAACAATGAAACTATTCCATAAAGTAGCCATCGTCACCGGTGCGACCCAAGGCATCGGCCTGGCCTGCGCCCAACGCCTGATCATCGAAGGCGCCAGCGTGATGCTGGTCGACGTCAAGCCGGAGGGCGCACAGGCGGCCGCCGCGCTGGGCGGCAAGGCCGACTTCTTCACCGCCGACGTCAGCCAAAAAGCCGACGTCGACGCCCTGCTGGCGGCAACCCTGGCGCGCTTCGGGCGCGTCGACATTTTGATCAACAACGCCGGCGTCACCCACGCGGCCGACTTCCTCGACGTCAGCGAGGACGACTTCGACCGGGTTATGCGCATCAACCTGAAATCGATGTTCCTGTGCGGCCAGGCGGCGGCGCGCGAAATGGTCAGGCAAGGCAGCGGCTGCATCATCAACATGTCCAGCGTCAACGCCGAACTGGCAATCCCGAACCAGGTGCCCTATGTGGTGTCGAAAGGCGCGATCAACCAACTGACCAAGGTGATGGCGCTCAACCTGGCGCCGCACGGCGTGCGCGTGAACGGCATCGGCCCCGGCACCATCCTGACGGAACTGGCCAAGAAGGCGGTCCTGTCGAGTCCGCAAGCGCGTCACACCATCCTGTCGCGCACGCCGCTGGGACGCTGCGGCGAACCGGAGGAAGTGGCGTCCATCGCCGCCTTCCTGGCCAGCGACGACGCCAGCTACATGACCGGCCAGACCATCTACGTCGACGGCGGCCGCCTTGCGCTCAACTACACGGTAGCGGTCAAGGACTGAGGCGTGGCGGCGCGCCTATCGATATATGAAAAAATTATAACTGATATCGCGAAATATCATTAGACATATATGTGGCGGCGCAGCATAATGCATCTGTCTCCACTATTCTCCTCCAAGAAAATAGTTTTAAGCCCGCTTTTACCAGCGGGCCTTTTTTTATCCGCTCAACGCGCGTACCCGAACGGCAGGCCACGAACGGCGCCGCCGCCCGCTTTACACCGCTTAATTCAGTTGACTGATGTATGTCATCGCCCTGTCATCCTTGTCGGTTATGCTGGTTACATCTGCAGTACACGCAAACGATATGCGTGATTTCGGATGGGTGTGCCGGCTCACAATGGCAGTCGGCACACCAAACTGCGGCGGCGTGCCGCCTTTCACACCGCGTCGCTGCCACACAGGCAGCGCGAGCAAACCCGCATTAGCGCAAGCAAGCCCGATGTAGCGCCACCAAGCCCATTTTGCACTCTTGACCCTTTCTTGGGTTTTTCGCCCGCTTTCACCAGCGGGCGCTTTTTTTCCCGGCGAACCAGCACCCGCCGTCCGATGCCGCCGACCCGAACACGGCGGCGGCATGCTATGGTTGCCCTCTTTTTTGACTTTGCCCTTCCCATGCACGCCCATCTCGTTAAGCTGCTTGTCTCCGCCGACTATCAAAAACTGCGCTACCGCGGCGCCTTCCTGCTGTATCTGATGATATTGATATGGGGATCGGTGCCCGGCGCCAGGGAAGAGATCGGCTATGTCGCGTCCGGCGTGGTGCTGCATTCGATCGCCTACGGCGGCCTGACCTTCCTGCTGTTTAGCGGCCGCACCGGCGCGCCGCTGTGGCGCGCGGCGACGGCGCTTGCGACAATTGCGCTGATGGGTGCGTTCGATGAACTGCTGCAAAGTTTTATGCCCTTCCGGCACGGTGCGCTGACAGACTGGCTGGTGGACTGCAACGCCGGCTTGATCATGTCGGCCTTGCTGTGGGCGTTCTGGGCCAAGGCGGAACGCGCCTACCAGGCCTGATCGCCGCCGCGCAACAAGGAAGGCCCGGCCTGGCCGGGCCGCCGCCTACTCCGAACTGGCGCCGTCCTCCTTATCAAACACAAATTTCCCCTGCCTGGCATTACCGTTCAAACCCATCCGGCGCAAGATCGCCTTGGTTTCGCGCCGGCTGCTGGAACACGCCACGGCCTTGCCGACATTGCTTTTCACATCCCTCATCTGCTCAGTCTTCGCCAGCCTCACCAGCCCGTACAAAGCCTGCGACAACACGTATTGCTTACGCGGTTCCGGCGTGCCGCCATATACCGCAACGATTAAGTCTTCAATAACGTTGACGTGACTGTTCAGCCGCTATGCGGCAAGCGGGATAGGATTACCGTTGAAGGCCCGGAGCAGAACCTCAAGCATGCCATGGCCTTGCTTGCGTAG